>NZ_DASYBS010000072.1:0-45632 GCF_036500665.1 Cedecea sp. | reverse complement strand
GTATCTGGCTCAGGCAGAGCCTTCAGGATAGACTTACTCATGGCGTATCACCTCTCTGTTGTTGAAATCTGTCACGAAATCAATCAGCAGGATACGCCACCCTCTTCAAATCCCCGTACACCAGAAATGAGCATAACT
This sequence comes from Cedecea sp., assembly GCF_036500665.1. Classification (NCBI taxonomy): domain Bacteria; kingdom Pseudomonadati; phylum Pseudomonadota; class Gammaproteobacteria; order Enterobacterales; family Enterobacteriaceae; genus Cedecea; species Cedecea sp. The sequence continues at coordinate 45,494 of NZ_DASYBS010000072.1, read as the reverse complement.
CCCTTTATAGCTGGAACAGCGACGTTTCAGTACGTCAGAAAATTGCTCTTGATGAGGCCGTGCACTGGCGTAAAGAGAGGGCGGAGGCAAAAAAATTAAAAGCGAATGAGCCTGCACCTGTCGTAATAGATCTACCGATCGTCTCCGAACAGCCAGCATCGGCCACCCTCACCTTTCAGCAACAACTATTGCTTGCCGCTGTTCAGGGGCTCTGTGCTAACCCGGCGCACGCCACCAGCTTTAAAGATATTCCCCACATGGCAAGCGCCATTGCTGACGCCGTCACTACGGAGAATACCCCATGTACAGAATAACGGCGACGATTCAAAAGCCAGGCGGTGGCCCGGTTGAGTGGATGCGCATGTCCAAAGATAAGCTCACCCAGGAGCAGTGCGCGCGCATGCTGTCACGAAGTAAGGAAGCGGGAAGAACGGCAGAGGAAACGGTAACGCTCTCGAAGTTTAAGTGCGTAGGCGTGTGAAGCCACCAGCAAGAGCAAAACGGTAACCCGTGGGCGCCGTACTGGCGCCTGATTTTTAAAACTCAAAAAATTCCGGCCGGGAAAAATACAATGAGCCGGTCATGAGAGCAAAACATGACGAGAAAACTAACCCTTGCTGAGTGGAACGCAAAATTACCGCGGCCACGATGTGCAGAAACAGTCAGGCGTTGGATCAGGGCGGGAATGATCTTCCCGGCGCCGGAGTTAGACGGGCGAGAATACCTGTTTGAGCCTGATGCAAAACGGATGATGAAACATGCCAGCGCTATGCCGGCTATGCGATTGCTGAAGAGAATTAACGATGGCTCAGGCAAGAAAACACGCAAACAAGGGACTACCACCTAATCTGTACAATCGCGGTGGCTATTTTAGCTATCGCGATCCTGTATCCGGGCGTGAATTTGGTTTGGGTAGAAACAGAGCCAGTGCAGTTAATCAGGCGATCGAGGCAAATATAAGGCTCATGCAGGATGACGGGGGGATTCGATTAATAGATCGGCTCGATGGTTCTGCAGACCTTAATTTCCATTCGTGGTTGGACAGTTTCGAAGAGATTTTAAATCGCCGAAAACTTAGTGCAAAAACTCTACGTGATTACGGGGATCGGGTATCAAAAATAAAAAAATCCTTCCCCCCCATCACCCTTAAAAGAGTGACCACCCAGCATATAGCGGGTTTCTTAAACGAATACACACTTGCAGGGAAAGAAGCGTCAGCACGACTGTACCGCTCATTCTTTGTGGATATTTTTAACGAAGCGATTATGGAAGGACATATCACGGTGAATCCCGCTCAGGTTACACGGAAGGTTACAGAGGAAGTAAAACGCAAAAGGATGGATCTGGAAAGATATCAGGCTATACGAACTGTAATTCCTGACTTTGCCAAATGGGGAGATCTGGTCATGGACCTGGCGCTGGTAACTGGTCAGCGTCGAAGTGATGTGGTTAAAATGTCCTGGGATGATATCGGGGATGAAAAATTTAAAGTTATCCAGAGCAAAACCGGCGCTAAGCTGCTGCTTCCACTGAGCCTGAGACTTGATTCCGCCGGCCTTAGTCTTTCCGATATTATCAACAGATGCAAAATGCGTTACGGGAATCAGGGGTATCTGATTAAAAACCGTTACGGAAAAATGCTAAACAATGATCAGGTCACGAAAATTTTTTCTAATGCCAGGGATTCATTAAATTTTGAATGGGGTGGTACACCGGCACCCTTTCATGAGATCCGCTCACTGTCAGCAAGGCTGTACAAGGATGAGCAAGGAGAGGAATTTTCACAGCGTTTGCTGGGCCATAAATCAGCGACAATGACCGCCACATACCACGATGAAAGGGAAGTAAACTGGGTAGTTGTTTGAAAGTTATATCGGATGAATATCGAATGATATCGGAAAGTGACTTTTAAGTGGCTGATTTTAAATGTATAAATCTGAAACCCACCTTTCAGGCATAAAGCCGGGTAAACCAATGAGAAATAAGACGTGAGCATATTGCATCACGCGAGGAGCAAAACCATGCACTACCAGCCGCAAGATAACTTACTGCAAAACCGCATTATTTTAGTGACCGGTGCCAGCGACGGTATCGGCCGTGAAGCCGCACTCACCTACGCCCGCTTTGGAGCCTCGGTGATTTTGCTGGGCCGCAACGAGCAAAAGCTGCGCTCGGTCGCCAACGAAATTCAGTCACACGGACTGCTGCCCGCCCACTGGTTTACGCTTGACCTGGCGACGGCTACGTCGGAAGCCTGTCACACTCTGGCAAGCAAACTTGCCGCGCTTGTCCCCCGTCTCGACGGCGTGCTGCATAATGCAGGTATCCTCGGTGATATCGTCCCAATGGATAAGCAGGACCCACACACCTGGCAGGCCGTGATGCAGGTGAACGTCAACGCCACCTTTTTCCTGACCCAGGCTTTGCTTCCTCTATTACTGAAATCTGAATCCGGCTCGCTGGTTTTCACCACCTCCAGCGTCGGCCGCCAGGGGCGCGCGGGATGGGGCGCTTACGCCGCCTCAAAATTTGCCACTGAAGGCATGATGCAGGTGCTGGCGGAGGAGTATAAGCAGCACAATCTGCGCGTGAACTGCATTAACCCTGGCGGGACACGTACGGCGATGCGTGCCAGCGCCTTCCCAACTGAAGACCCGGCTAAACTGAAAACCCCACGAGACCTGATGCCGCTTTACCTGTGGCTGATGGGCGACGACAGCCGACGTAAAACCGGCATGAGTTTTGACGCCCAGCCTAACCGTAAGCCGGGAATTTCAGAATGAGTGAAGATCGTTACCAGCAGAGGCAGCAGCGCCAGAAAGAAAAGGTAGATGCACGCATTGCCGACGCCCAGGAAGAACGAGGGATCCTGATCGTCTTTACCGGCAACGGCAAAGGCAAGACAACCGCCGCATTTGGCACCGCCGCCCGCGCAGTGGGCCACGGCAAAAAAGTTGGCGTGATTCAGTTTATCAAAGGCCAATGGCCGAACGGCGAGCGCAACCTGCTGGAGCCGCATGGCGTTGAGTTTCAGGTGATGGCAACCGGCTTTACCTGGGAGACGCAGAACCGAGAAACCGATACGGCCGCCTGCCTTGAAGTATGGGAACACGGCAAACGAATGCTGGCGGATGCCGCGCTGGATATAGTGATCCTCGACGAGCTGACCTACATGGTAGCCTACGATTACCTGCCGTTAGAGGCGGTACTAAACGCGTTGGCCAACCGCCCGGCTCATCAGACGGTTATTGTTACCGGACGCGGTTGCCACCGTGAGATTCTGGATATCGCCGACACCGTGAGCGAACTTCGCCCGGTTAAGCATGCTTTTGATGCCGGCGTGAAAGCGCAAATTGGCATTGATTATTAACAAAAAGCCCCTCATTTGAGGGGCCTAAGTTAGTTGCCGTTACCGTTGCCGCTGTTACGGCTACTGGCTCGACGGTTGCCGCCGGTTACCTGAGTGTGACGCTTAACGGCGCGGCGAATCTGGTTCGCCTTCATGCGGCGGCGATCTTTTTCTACCGCCACCTTGCTGCTGGTTTCCTCCGGCAGCTCGACAAGCGTACGCAGATAGTTTGTCTGGGCCAGATCAAGCTCAGTGTATCCACCACGCGGCAGGCCTTTAGGCAGTTTGATGTCGCCGTAGCGGACGCGAATAAGGCGGCTAACCTGCACGCCAACCGCTTCCCACAGGCGACGAACCTCGCGGTTACGACCCTCGGTCAGGGTAACGTTATACCACTGGTTAATGCCTTCGCCACCGGTAAACTTGATGGTTTTGAACGCCGCAGGGCCATCTTCGAGCTGGACGCCACGAGACAGCTGTTTGACCTTATCTTCATCGACCTGGCCAAATACGCGAACAGAATATTCACGTTCCACTTCACGGCTCGGGTGCATCAGGCGGTTAGCCAACTCCCCGTCGGTAGTGAACAACAGTAAACCACAGGTATTCACGTCAAGACGCCCAACGGCAATCCAGCGGGCACCCCGCAGTTTTGGCAGACGGTCAAACACGGTTGGGCGCCCTTCCGGATCGCTGCGGGTACACAGTTCACCTTCCGGTTTGTAGTAGGCCAGCACGCGGCAGATTTGTTCAGCAGATTCGCGAATCGAGATCAAATGACCGTCGATGCGAATTTTAAGCGACTGGGTAATTTCAACACGGTCACCAAGCGTGGCAATTTTGCCATCAACGCTTACGCGGCCAGCAGAGATAATGGTTTCGATCTCACGACGAGAACCATGGCCAGCACGAGCCAGCACTTTCTGTAACTTTTCGCTCATTGAGCTTCCTCGGGTGTCGCCTTCACAGGCGTCTCAGATACTTTGAAATCAAAAGGCATGGGCCTGATGAAGTATAAATACGGATTCGGATCGCTGCCCGGCCGTTGTCAAATAACGCAGGCAGCTTCGTGGCCGCACATAGTACACGAATTTTAACGTAAATGGAGGTAAAACCCGTCTCACGGATTTTACTGTTATTGCAGACTCAGGCTATCAAGCAGCGAAGCCCGGTACGCGAATGAATCGTCGCTATTTATTGCCACATCTCTTTGCCTTTTCACGGCTTCACTGCCCGCAAGGAAGACGGGAAATCCGCAGCTCAGCCAACTCTGATACCGTGCCTGTTGATCCGCGTCTAACGCTTTCTCTGCCCAAATCATAATATGGTCGGCGCTGATGCCGCTAAGATCCGGTAACGGAATTTCACGATCCAGCACTTCAACGCAGAACCCATCGCTGGCAAAACGAATGCCCTCCAGCCACAGCTCTACGGGATCTTTCAAAGAAAGTGCCAGAATAAACAGGCTGCCGCCGGGGCGCTTACGACCGCTTGCCAGGACGAACGTAGCGTATTCTATCAGCGCCGTATCCAGCAAGGCGCGGCTCATGGCCATTTCCTGCTGCACATCGGCGTTGAGCCACAGTCTGAGCGGACGAATAATTTCATCGATAAAAATGGCCGGAGGCACTTCACGACCATAGCGCCAGATAAGCCCCCGCAGCTTCGTGGGCTGCATCGCCTCGCACTGCGCCAACAGAGCTTCCTGAACCTCCAGCCAGCCGGAGAGACGACGGGTTTCTTCACCGTTCAGCAACGCCAGCATATCCGGCAACGCGGCGCCCTTTTCAAGCCAGCCGACAATAGTCGCGACCCGTGAACAGTGGGTAAAATTGAAGAAACGGTGCCCGTTCTCATCCACCTGCGGTTTGATTAAACCGTAACGCTGCCAGCTACGAATATTGGCTGGCGTAACGCCGCATTGAGAAGCCAGAACATCAATGTTAAATCGGGCCATAGCCATGTCCTTACAGGAAAGGTTTAACGTCCCCTACGCCCTCGCGCATTACCACCGGCGCGTCTTCCGTCAGATCGATAACCGTGGTGGGTTGCTGCCCCAGATAGCCGCCGTGGATAACGAGATCCACAACTTTTTCCAGGCGATCTTTGATCTCTTCCGGATCGGACTCGGTAAACTCACTGCCCGGCAGCATCAGTGACGTCGACAGCATAGGCTCATTCAGCGTTTCAAGCAGCGCCAGCGCGATCGGGTTGGACGGCACGCGCAGGCCGATGGTTTTGCGTTTTTCCTGCAGCAGACGGCGCGGCACCTCTTTTGTACCCTTAAGGATAAAAGTGTAGTTGCCCGGCGTGTTGTTTTTAATCAGGCGGAACGCGACGTTGTCGACAAACGCATAGGTCGAAAGCTCGGACAAATCGCGACACATCAGGGTGAAATTGTGGCCATCGGGAAGTTGACGGATGCGGCAGATACGCTCCATGGCGGCTTTATCTTCCAGCTTACAGCCGAGCGCGTAGCCGGAATCCGTAGGGTAAACAATCACTCCACCTTTACGAATGATATCTACCGCCTGGTTAATTAAGCGCGGCTGCGGGTTATCCGGGTGGATATAAAAAAACTGACTCATATTGCCCTCTCTTTCGCGATGTGGCTTTGCTCCCAATGCTGCCAAACGGGCTCAACGCCCGCCGGAAGCCACAGCTTGCGTCCCAGCTCAATCCAGGCGCAGGGCAGATGGAAATCTGACCCCTGCGACGCCAGCAGATTAAACTGCTTCGCGTAGCTCGCAAGCTGGGTTCGTTCGTTGGGAGCCTGCTGGCACTGTGCAACTTCCATGGCATCGCCACCCTGTTCTGCAAACTGCGCCAGCAGTCGTTTTAGCCATTTTGCGGTCAGGCCATAGCGCCCTGGATGCGCCAGCACCGCCTGCCCGCCAGAATGATGAATGACATCAATAGCTTGTTCTATTGTACACCACTGTGGCGGAACATATCCGGTTTTCCCCTTCGCGAGATACTTCTTAAACACGTCGCCCATATTGTTGGCCATACCCTGCTCAACCAGGAAACGGGCAAAATGACCGCGAGTTATTGCCCCCCCGTTAGCGTGCCGCATTGCGCCTTCCAGGGCGCCAGGAATACGAGCCTTGTCCAGGCGCTCGGCAATCATCACCGCACGATGGTTTCGGCGTTCGCTTTGTTGTTCGAGAAAAAGTTTCAGTGCCGGATGTTGTTCGTCAATGCCAAGGCCGACAATATGGATCTCATGGTTTTCCCATACGGTCGATATTTCGACGCCACTGATTAACTGTAGCGGCAACTGCAGACGTTCGATCTCTGCACGTGCGGCAGGCAAACCCGCCACGGTATCGTGGTCGGTAATCGCCAGAACCGTCACGCGCATATCAACCGCGCGACTGACTAATGCTTCAGGAGACAACAGGCCATCCGAGGCGGTGGTGTGGCTATGCAAATCGTGGATAGTGGCCAGGGTGGGCTCGCTCAAAATGGCTCCAGGGGTGGATAAACAGAAATTTAGCGCCCCATGATAGCGATATTCCACTATTTTAAAAAATCAGTATTGACAACACACGTCCGAACCAGTTTACTAGTACGCAAGTTCACATGACGAGGTATCTGAAATGAAAGCGATAAATTCCCTGCGCGGTTGGTGGCGTACTTCCTGAATTCGGGCGGTGCGATCGCGTACGCTGTTTAACAACACAGATACCAGGCCCGCCAACGATGCGGGCTTTTTTTTGAACAAAATTTGAGAACCAACATGCAGACACAAAAACCAGCACTTGAACTCCTGAGCAGCAACGCTGACTACCGTGAAAACCCTACGGCACTCTTCCACCAGCTGTGCGGCGCCCGTCCGGCAACCCTGCTGCTGGAGTCGGCGGATATCGACAGCAAAGACGATTTAAAAAGCCTGCTGTTAGTCGATAGCGCAATGCGTATTACCGCCCTGGGCGATACCGTCACGTTACAGGCTCTCTCAGCTAACGGCGCCTCTTTACTGCCGCTTCTGGATGCGGCTTTACCGGCGGGCGTCGAAAATGAACATTTCCCCGATGGCCGAACCTTACGCTTCCCGCCAGTCAGTGCATTATTAGATGAAGATGCGCGCCTGTGCTCGCTGTCGGTCTTTGACGCTTTCCGCATCATGCAGGAACTGGTGAGCGTCCCCGCTGACGAACGTAATGCCATGTTCTTCGGTGGCCTGTTCGCTTATGACCTGGTGGCTGGCTTTGAAGACCTGCCGCAGCTGAAACAAGACAACCGCTGCCCGGATTACTGTTTCTACCTGGCCGAAACATTATTAACCATCGATCACCAGAAAAAGCAGACCTGCATTCAGGCCAGCCTATTTACGCCTTCCGTGAGCGAAAAACAGCGCCTGTTAAAGCGCACCGAACAACTGCGTCAGCAGATTAGCGAGCAGCCCGCGACGCTGCCGGTACAGAAGGTTGAGCACATGAGCTGTGACGTTAACCAGAGCGATGAAGAATTTGGCGCGGTTGTCCGCCAGATGCAAAAAGCTATCCGCATCGGCGAAATCTTCCAGGTGGTGCCGTCCCGCCGCTTTTCACTGCCTTGCCCCTCGCCGCTGGCCGCCTATCAGACGCTGAAAAAGAGCAACCCAAGCCCGTACATGTTCTTTATGCAGGATAACGATTTCACGCTGTTCGGGGCTTCTCCGGAAAGCTCGCTGAAATACGACGCCACCAACCGCCAGATCGAGATCTACCCGATTGCCGGAACCCGCCCTCGCGGCCGCCGCGCCGACGGTTCGCTGGACCGCGATCTGGACAGCCGCATCGAGCTGGAAATGCGCACCGATCATAAAGAGCTCTCAGAGCACTTAATGCTGGTTGACCTGGCGCGTAACGACCTGGCCCGCATCTGTACGCCGGGTAGCCGCTACGTGGCTGATTTAACTAAAGTAGACCGTTATTCCTTTGTGATGCACCTGGTCTCCCGCGTCGTTGGCGAGCTGCATCATGACCTTGACGTGCTGCACGCCTATCGCGCCTGCATGAATATGGGCACCCTGAGCGGCGCACCTAAAGTACGTGCGATGCAGCTGATTGCCGGTGCCGAAGGCGTTCGCCGCGGCAGCTACGGCGGCGCAGTGGGTTATTTCACCGCCCACGGGGACCTCGATACCTGCATCGTTATCCGCTCTGCCTATGTTGAAGACGGAATCGCCACCGTTCAGGCAGGTGCCGGTGTTGTCCTGGATTCAGACCCGCAGTCAGAAGCCGACGAAACCCGCAACAAAGCCCGCGCCGTTTTGCGCGCAATTGCTACCGCGCATCACGCGAAGGAGACTTTCTAATGGCTGACATTCTGCTGCTCGATAATATCGACTCATTCACCTATAACCTGGCAGACCAGCTCCGCGCGAGCGGCCACAACGTGGTGATTTACCGTAACCATGTTCCGGCGCAGACCTTAATTGAACGTCTGGCCACCATGGATAACCCGGTACTGATGCTTTCACCAGGCCCCGGGGCACCAAGCGAAGCGGGCTGTATGCCTGAATTGCTGACCCGCATGCGCGGCAAGCTGCCGATTATCGGTATCTGCCTGGGCCACCAGGCCATCGTTGAAGCTTACGGCGGCTACGTTGGCCAGGCCGGAGAAATCCTGCACGGTAAAGCGTCTTCTATTTCCCACGACGGCGAAGCGATGTTTACCGGGCTGCCTAACCCGCTGCCGGTGGCACGCTATCACTCGCTGGTCGGCAGCAATATTCCTGCCGGGCTGACCATCAACGCGCATTTCGACGGTATGGTGATGGCGGTTCGTCATGAGGCTGACCGGGTTGTTGGCTTCCAGTTCCACCCGGAATCCATCCTGACCAGCCACGGGGCTCGCCTGCTTGAGCAGACGCTCGACTGGGCGCTGCTGAAGCTGAAGCAGGCCAATACGCTGCAGCCGACCCTCGACAAACTTTACCAGGCGCAAACTCTGAGCCGTGAAGAGAGCCACCAGCTGTTTTCCGCCATTGTTCGCGGTGAGTTGAAGCCAGAACAGCTGGCGGCCGCGCTGGTCAGCATGAAGGTGCGCGGCGAACATCCGAACGAAATCGCCGGGGCCGCTTCCGCCCTGCTCGAACACGCCGCGCCGTTCCCAAGCCCGAGCTACGAGTTTGCCGACATCGTCGGTACCGGCGGCGACGGCAGCAACAGCATTAATATCTCCACCGCCAGCGCCTTTGTCGCCGCAGCGGTAGGGCTTAAGGTCGCCAAACACGGTAACCGCAGCGTGTCCAGCAAGTCCGGTTCATCCGACCTGCTGGCAGCATTTGGCATCAACCTTGAAATGAATGCCGACGCTTCCCGCAAAGCGCTGGACGAGCTGGGCGTCTGCTTCCTGTTTGCGCCTAAGTATCACACGGGTTTCCGCCACGCGATGCCGGTTCGCCAGCAGCTGAAAACGCGCACCCTGTTCAACGTGCTGGGGCCGCTGATTAACCCGGCACACCCGCCGCTGGCGCTGATCGGCGTCTACAGTCCTGAACTGGTGCTACCGATTGCTGAAACCCTGCGCGTCCTCGGCTACAAGCGTGCGGCAGTGGTTCACAGCGGCGGCATGGATGAAGTATCGCTTCACGCGCCGACGCTGGTTGCCGAACTGAACCATGGCGAAATCAAAAGCTATCAACTGACCGCCGCCGATTTCGACCTGCCTGCCTACCACCAGGAAGCATTGGCGGGCGGTACACCGGAAGAAAACCGTGACATTCTTACCCGCCTGCTACAAGGTAAAGGCGAAACAGCACATGAGTCTGCGGTCGCCGCGAATGTGGCAATGCTGATGCGACTGCACGGCCATGAAGATTTAAAAGCTAACGCACAGAAAGTGCTGGATGTATTACGTAGCGGTGCTGCATACGACCGCGTGACCGCGCTCGCGGGGAGAGGATAAGGCCATGCAGGAGACCGTATTAAACCGCATCGTGGCTGACAAAGCATTGTGGGTTGAAGCCCGCAAACAGCAGCAGCCACTGGCGAGCTTCCAGAATGACATCGTACCGACCACGCGCAACTTCTATCACGCGCTGCAGGGCGCGCGTACCGTGTTCATTCTTGAATGCAAAAAAGCGTCCCCGTCTAAAGGGGTTATCCGCGACGATTTCGATCCGGCTCGAATTGCCGGAGTATATAAGCATTATGCTTCTGCGGTGTCGGTGCTGACCGACGAGAAATACTTCCAGGGCAGCTTCGATTTTCTGCCCATTGTGAGCGGGATTGTCAGCCAGCCGGTACTGTGCAAAGACTTTATTATCGACGCCTATCAGATTCATCTGGCGCGTTTTTACCAGGCAGATGCCTGCCTGCTGATGCTCTCTGTGCTGGACGATGAACAGTATCGCCAGCTGGCCGCAGTGGCCCACAGCTTGAACATGGGCGTGCTGACCGAAGTCAGTAACGAAGAAGAGCTGGAGCGTGCCATCGAGCTCGGCGCCAAAGTGGTCGGCATCAACAACCGCGACCTGCGCGACCTGTCTATCGATCTGGATCGCACTCGTCAGCTGGCGCCGCGCCTGACCCACGGCGTGACGGTTATCAGCGAATCTGGCATCAATAATTACGCTCAGGTTCGCGAACTTAGCCACTACGCGAACGGCTTCCTGATTGGCTCTGCGTTGATGAGTGAGGATGACCTGAACGCAGCGGTACGCCGCGTGCTGCTCGGGGAGAACAAAGTCTGCGGCCTGACGCGTGGCGAAGATGCCCGCGCCGCTCAGGAAGCCGGGGCTATTTACGGTGGACTGATCTTCGTGCCCGCTTCACCTCGCTTTGTCACCGATGATAAAGCCGCCGCGGTGATTTCCGCCGCCCCGCTTCGCTACGTGGGCGTATTCAGAAACACGCCGGTAGCCGAAGTCGTGGCGAAAGCAGAGAAATTCACACTTAGCGCGATTCAGCTCCACGGCGCTGAAAATCAGGAATACATAACTGAGCTGCGGGCGCTGTTGCCGGAGAAAACGCAAATCTGGAAGGCGTTGAGCGTGGCTGACTCGCTGCCGGAGCGTAATCTACAACACGTGGATAAGTACGTCTTCGATAACGGCCAGGGCGGCACCGGGCAAAGCTTCGACTGGCGACTGTTAGCCGGACAAAAGCTGGAAAACGTGATTCTGGCAGGCGGCCTCGGAGCGGATAACTGCGTGGAAGCGGCAAAAGCCGGCTGCGCAGGACTGGATTTCAACTCTGGCGTGGAAAGCGCGCCGGGAATAAAAGATGCTAACAAGCTGGCTGCGGTCTTCCGGACCCTGCGGGCTTACTAAGGAAGAGATACTATGACTTTACTGAACCCTTATTTTGGTGAATTTGGCGGCATGTATGTGCCGCAGATCCTGATGCCTGCGCTGCGCCAGCTTGAAGAAGCCTTCGTGGCGGCGCAAAGCGATGCTGAGTTCCAGGCAGAGTTTACCGACCTGCTGAAAAACTACGCCGGGCGCCCAACAGCCCTGACGAAATGCCGTAACCTGACGGCGGGCACCAACACTACGCTTTACCTTAAGCGTGAAGATCTGCTTCACGGCGGCGCGCACAAAACCAACCAGGTACTGGGCCAGGCCCTGCTCGCCAAACGCATGGGCAAAACCGAAATCATCGCTGAAACCGGCGCGGGTCAGCACGGCGTAGCCTCTGCCCTCGCCAGCGCCCTGCTCGGCCTGAAATGCCGCATTTATATGGGGGCCAAAGACGTTGAGCGCCAGTCGCCAAACGTCTTCCGCATGCGCCTGATGGGTGCCGAAGTGATCCCGGTACACAGCGGTTCAGCCACCCTGAAAGATGCCTGTAACGAGGCGCTGCGCGACTGGTCTGCAAGCTATGACACCGCGCACTATATGCTCGGTACCGCCGCGGGCCCGCACCCGTTCCCAACCATTGTCCGTGAGTTCCAGCGCATGATCGGCGAAGAAACCAAAGCGCAGATTCTGGAAAAAGAAGGTCGCCTGCCTGACGCGGTGATCGCCTGTGTGGGCGGCGGCTCCAACGCCATCGGCATGTTTGCTGACTTTATCGACGAAACCAGCGTTGGCCTGATTGGCGTAGAGCCCGCCGGGCATGGGATCGAAACCGGCGAACATGGCGCGCCGCTGAAGCACGGCCGCGTGGGCATTTACTTCGGCATGAAGTCGCCGATGATGCAAACCGACGAAGGCCAGATTGAAGAGTCTTACTCTATTTCTGCCGGGCTGGACTTCCCGTCCGTTGGGCCGCAGCACGCTCATCTGAACAGTACCGGTCGCGCCGATTACGTGTCCATCACCGATGACGAAGCGCTGGACGCCTTTAAAACGCTGTGCCGCAGCGAAGGGATTATTCCTGCGCTGGAGTCCTCCCACGCCCTCGCCCATGCGTTGAAAATGATCCGCGAGAACCCTGAAAAAGAGCAGCTGTTGGTAGTGAACCTCTCTGGCCGCGGCGACAAAGACATCTTCACCGTCCACGATATTTTGAAAGCACGAGGGGAAATGTAATGGAACGTTATCATCATCTTTTTGAGCAGCTGCAGGCACGCAAGGAAGGCGCATTCGTTCCCTTTGTGACGCTGGGCGATCCGAATCCTGAACTCTCGCTGAAAATTATCGACGCGCTGATTGAAGGCGGTGCGGATGCGCTGGAATTAGGGATCCCGTTCTCCGATCCGTTGGCAGATGGCCCAACCATTCAGGGTGCAGCGCTGCGTGCTTTCGCCTCTGACGTAACGCCAACCCAGTGCTTTGAAATGCTCACGGCTGTCCGCAAAAAATACCCGGAAATTCCAATCGGCCTGCTGATGTATGCCAATCTGGTGTTTAACCGCGGCATCGACGAGTTCTACGCGTTGTGCGCTAAAGTAGGTGTGGATTCAGTGCTGGTTGCCGACGTGCCGGTTGAAGAGTCCGCAGCGTTCCGTAATGCAGCGCTGCGTCACGGTGTAGCGCCTATCTTCATCTGCCCGCCAAACGCCGACGACGCGCTGCTGCGTGAAATTTCGTCCCATGGCAGAGGTTATACTTATCTGCTGTCCCGCGCAGGCGTTACCGGCACGGAAACGCGCGCTCAGCTGCCGCTGAACCACCTGATTGAGAAGCTGAGCGAGTACCATGCCGCTCCGTCTCTGCAAGGCTTTGGTATCTCTGAACCTTCTCAGGTACGCGATGCCATAGCCGCCGGGGCGGCGGGCGCAATCTCTGGGTCTGCGGTGGTGAAAATCATCGAGAAGAACCTGGTACAGCCGGACGTGATGCTCAGCGAGCTGAAGCGTTTTGTACAAAATATGAAAGCCGCAACGCGCGGTTAAGCATTAAAAGGCCGGGGAGACCCGGCCTTATCGTTTTCTCTCCATTAAAAATTCTCTGATATTTCCTCACGCAGCACTCCTTTTGAGACCTTAGCTATTTACCGCATTTGAAAATCACAAAAATGTGAATTTTTGATGAGGATTTCTGGAGTAATTTATCTTTATTCTCTTCCTGCTTCGGCGATGCAACTTGCGCACAGATGCAGGCAAACCTGAAGTCACCACAACAACTCAGAACCTAAGATGGTAGATCAGATGAAAAAAACGATAACATTTCTCGCAGGACTGCTTTCTCTCACTACCGGCATATTGCCAGATGCTCAGGCTGCTCAAACGCCTAATCAAATTACCTGGGAATCGCGCTGGCAGCACTTACCCGCTACGCCCGCTCCTGTGGCTGGGATTAAATCGGCCTACGCGGATGTCAACGGCATCAAACTCTATTACGGCATACTTGGCCACGGCTCTCCGGTTATCCTGGTCCACGGCGGTCTCGCTAACTCGGACTATTGGGGTAAACAAATCCCCGTGTTAGCGAAAAACCACCAGGTCATTATTGTAGATAGCCGGGGGCACGGGCGCAGCACCCGCAACAGCCAGGAATACGGTTACGATTTAATGACCGATAACATCCTCGCCCTTATGGATCATTTAAAGCTGAAAAAGGCGGATATCGTTGGGTGGAGCGACGGCGGCATCATCGGTATTGATATGGCGATACGCCATCCGGATCGCGTCAACAAAGTCTTTTCCTTCGCGCCTAACACCAAAACCATCGGCGTAAGGCCAGGCGTTGAGAACGATCCGGTCTTCGGGGCTTATATCAAACGGGCGGGAGATGAATATAAAAAGTTGTCTAAAACGCCGAAAGAATATGATGCGTTTGTGGAGCAAATAAGCCACATGTGGGCCTCACAGCCAAACTGGAGTGATGCTGATCTACAGAAAATTAAAACGCCGATTCTGATTGTGGATGGCGATCATGACGAAGCTATCGTGCGCGATCACCTTGAGTACATTGCAAAAACGATTCCGGGCGCAGGTCTGTTGATTCTGCCAAACAGCAGCCACTTTGCCTTTATTCAGGCACCAAAGGAATTTAACGACGCGATCGTTAACTTCCTGGATAACTGATTTTATACATCCAAACTGGCCGCCAGGCGGCCAGTTTTGTTTCAGGCTATCAGAAGCGGTAGCCTGCGGAGAACATAAACACCCACGGGTCGATGCGCGTCTTGATATTTTGCTGCTCACCCGCGGCTTTAAATTTCACCTCGGTGTCGATGTCCATATACCAGACGGACATGTTCAGCAGCCAGTCGTCGTTCACCATGTAATCCAGCCCGACCTGACCCGCCGCGCCCCAGGAATCTTTTACTTTCAGGTCGCTCAGGCCTGCACTTTTACCGGTGTCGTTGAAACTGGCATCAAAGAAGGTCGTGTAATTAACACCAACCCCAACGTAAGGACGCACTTTGCTACCCGCATCGCCAAAATACCACTGCGCCATCAGCGTCGGCGGCAGCTGATGTACGGTCGCCAGATCGCCGGTTGGACCAAGGCCAACCTTGTGACGGAACGGCGTAGCCGCCAGTAACTCGATCCCGATGTTGTCGGTGACCATGTAGTCGAAGGTCAGCCCCATCTGCGTGTTGTTGTCGACCTTAAAGCTACCCATTTTGAGCACATCGTCCGATCCAGCGGTTGGACGAACCGTTGCAGTACCCGCGCGCATAAAGAATTCACCCGCCTGATGCGCCGATGCCGCACCGGACAGACACCCCATCGCCAGTAATGCCAGTGTGAGTTTTTTCATAGCCCTTCCCTTGTTATGGTTTTTAACAGCGGGCTGAATATACTTAGAAAGAAGTACAAAGTGATCTAACACCGATCACACTTTGCCCTCTAATTTAACATTCAATGATCTGGATTAATTTTTAGTGATGCCATGAAAAACAACAAAGTGAAATCAGATCAATTTTATTGAATTATCAGCTTTCGTAAATTTTTGTCATATTTGTACGACCTGCAAGCTAATCGACACAATTCAACCGCTTAGTGAAAGTCTTTGTGGTGCCACGGCGCCTACATCCAGGGTACAATTGCCCGCAGATTGATAACCGTTAGCAACACCAAGGAGAGTGCATGTCTATCACGGCGGGTTCGGTATACCGTGACACGGGAAATTTTCTTCGTAATCAGTTTGTTACCATCTTACTGATTGCGTTACTTTGCGCCTTAATTTCGGTGATAATCGGCCGCGCGTTCTCGCCCAACGAAGAACAAATGGCGATTTTGAGTGAGGGAGATAACCTGGCGGGTAGCGTTGGGTTGTTTGATTTAGTGCAAAATATGTCGCTGGAGCAGCAGCAAGTGTTACTGAAAGCGTCTGCTGCCTCAACGTTTTCAGGCTTGATTGGCAACGCCATTCTGGCGGCCAGCATGATGGTGCTGATGCAAATCGTCTCTGCAGGTCAGCGCGTTAGCGCCCTGCGCGCGATTGGCGCCTCCGCGCCGGTGCTGCCAAAAATGTTCATTCTGATCTTCCTGACCACGCTGCTGGTGCAAATCGGCATCATGCTTGTGGTTGTGCCGGGCGTACTGCTGGCCATCCTGCTGTCGCTTGCGCCGGTAATGCTGGTGCAGGATAAAATCGGGATTTTCCGCTCTATGCGCAGCAGCCTGCGGCTGGTGTGGGCGAACATGCGCCTTGTCGCCCCTGCGGTCGTCGCGTGGCTGGCGGCAAAAACGGCGTTACTGCTGCTGGCCTCAAGCTTTGCCACGCTGTCGCCGGAAGCCGGAGCCGTGATTGCGAATACCATAAGCAACCTGATTTCTGCCGTGCTGCTTATCTACTTATTCCGCCTGTACATGTTGATACGTCAATAACCTTCCCCGACTCCTGACCGCGCGTTATAGTCAGGAGTCACCTCTTTACGGAACAGATTATGAAGCAGTTTCTCGACTTCCTGCCCCTGATTGTCTTCTTTGCCTTCTACAAGATGTACGACATTTTTGTCGGCACCTGGGCGCTGATCATCGCCACCGCCCTCGCGCTGGTTTACAGCTGGATTAAATACCGCAAGCTGGAGAAAACCACGCTGGTGACCTTCGTGATGGTTGCCGTCTTTGGCGGGCTGACCATTTACTTCCACAACGCCGAATTCATTAAGTGGAAAGTCACGCTGATCTACGGCCTGTTCGCAGCGGCGCTGCTGTTTATGCAGTTCGGCATGAACAAGCTGCTGATTCAAAGCATGTTGGGTAAAGAAATCACGTTGCCGACCGACGTGTGGTTTCGCCTTAATATCGCCTGGGCGCTGTTCTTCATTGCCTGTGGTTTGCTGAATATTTACGTGGCGTTCTGGCTCCCGGAAAGCATCTGGATTAACTTTAAAGTCTTCGGGCTGACCGCTATCACGCTGGTCTTTACCCTGCTGAGCGGCGTCTATATCTACCGTCATATGCCAAAGGAAGAGCAGTAATGCCGAACGAATTACCGCAAGGTGAATTAGTGCTGCGCACCCTGGCAATGCCAGCGGACACCAACGCCAACGGCGATATTTTTGGCGGCTGGCTGATGTCGCAGATGGATATGGGCGGCGCCATTCAGGCCAAAGAGATCGCTCATGGCCGCGTCGTGACCGTGCGCGTGGACGGCATGACCTTCCTGAAGCCGGTGGCCGTAGGCGACGTGGTGTGCTGCTACGCCCGCTGCGTTAAGCGCGGGACAACGTCCATCACCATCAATGTGGAGGTCTGGGTGAAAAAGGTCTCTTCCGAGCCTATCGGCCAGCGCTACAAAGCCACCGAGGCGATATTTATCTACGTCGCCGTGGATAAAGAAGGCAAGCCTCGCGCGATACCTCAGACAGATTAATGCTTAAGAGAAACCCGGCAATGCCGGGTTTTTTATTCACCAGACCTTTAAAACTGCAGAGAACTAGCCGGATTTAGTTATAAATAGTTATTACAATCCAGGCAATATAGGTAAATCGCGACAGCAAGAGAAGTACATCCGCAAAAGAAAAACCAATCTTAGTCAGGAATACTTTGATGAAAAAAAAGGGTTTTATCATCAATAACGCCCCGATATAAATACTTCCCGTATATACCGAAAAGCAAAATTGACAGGCTCCCGGATGCATTCGCCACCAGTAGTATGATACCTGCACCTTCCCGAAACTGAGCAAAAGCTTCAGCCATATAGGCCAGCACAAGAAAGATCAATGCCAGCCCTGATAAAATATTACGCCTGAAAAAAATGAAATTAAAAAAAAAGAATCACGTCCAACCTTTGGACCACCGAGCACCTTATAAACAAAAATGAAAAAACACCCTGCGAACATAATTAGGGAAAATAACATCATCACGGACAGCACGTTACATACAATATCATTTTAAATCATAGTGATAGACTCCCTTAGTCGTATCGCCATTCATTTCATTTTTTTTACTCTGATGTGAAGTTGTGGATGTTTTCAATCCGATACCAGGACCGACGCCAGAATATATTGTAATTTTAGCATCCTAATTCAGCGCATCACCCCGATCAACCATCCCAGATATCCGATCCGACTTAGCCATAAAAATGGGCTGGCAAATCCAGACCCTTTGATATTAGTTAATTCCCTCATCGGTGCCAGACCATCATGCTTGATAACGACATGCTTCGCACCATAGCGGCAATGCAGTATCAGAAAGAAAATCCCGGCGATCCCTAAACCAAAATAACTTTCGGAACTCCCCCAAAAATGAGGTTTCAATTTTAAATAAAAGATACCCCACAGGCTTAGTAAAAAGATCAAGAAAGAACAGACAGCAATATTCATCTCGTTTTTTCTTCCAAGCCCAAAAAAAAGCGCATCAAAAAAATGTATTGTTGTTACGGGAGACTGAAGATTTCTTTCCGTTATCTTACCAAACCGATAGAATATGACTGTTCCAACAGCAAAAGCAATCAGAGCAATACCTAACAGCAACAGCATCATTTAGTTAGTCCTTTTTGATAGGCCACGACATTATTTCGGCACTACCGGAACCATTAAGCTCGGGCTGATTATTGCAGTTTTCAATTTTGTCGGAAACTTGCGCCAATTCCACCGTCAAATCTGAAAGAACCATCAATACCGTCTTTACCTATAGACCCTCAACAGAAATAATACCAGCCGATATGGAACCTGCATAATCATATACAGGGCTGAAATCTTTAATCGGAAAGACCCAAAAGTCAAACCTACAGACGCATCTGCTCGCCAGCAGATGACCTTTGTCACCCCTGCATTGATCGCGAATTTATTATCGGAAAAAACACCTTCAGGATACCCTCCTGCACCAACACCTGCCACCATTCGTCTTTTCATATCACCTTTAATTTTTACTACATCCCCGAGTGTCGGGTTGAGATGTGATGTTTCTATTGCTTTGATTATTTTGCCGCTGCAACGCCTTTATCTCCCAGACTGAAAGCCAACGATGCATCTTGTTGTGTTGCACTCGGACCAACGCTCCCCAGTGTGCAGCAGCAGGGCATCTACCTGATCGTTACCTTCCTTATAGACGCGCGCCATGTTGACGGTGTACTGACCATCGAGTTTCACATCGCCGCCCGCTCCTGCCAGCACGCAAATAATGATGCCGCAGCCCACAATTACACCGCTTGTTGTGTCCTGCTTTGGTTGGCCACCATGCTGCTCATCACACGCCGAACAACAAGACTACGAATAACAAAAAGGCCGCACATTCCCACGTGCGGCCTTGTTCGACTAACAGACGGTTAAAGCTTAATCCATACTTGCGCCGCCGCTAATGCGGAATTTGATGTTAACGGTAATGCCCTGACCAGGCTTACCGCTTTCGTAGCGCCACTTCTTCATAGCCTGCTTCACTTCACGCTCGAACATGTTGGCAGGCTGGGCGGAGAGGATCTCGACGTTATTCACGCGACCATCGGCATCGACATCAAACTTCACGCGAACGTTACCGTCCATGCGCAGCGCAAAGGCGCGCGTTGGGTACTGCGGCCTGTCGCGGCTGATAACGCGCGGCCCGGCATTTACAGACGGTGCAGGCGCTGCTGGTGCCGGTTTTGCTGCCGGTGTCGGCGATGGCTGCACCGGGGCGTTGTTTTCAAACGGCGAAGCCGTGCGAGGCTGCTCAACCGGCTTTACTTCACGCTTCGGCTGTTCGACTTTTTTGACCGGTTTAGGCTTCGGTTTTGGCTTAGGCTCCGGCTTGTGGATCACCACCGGGGCTTCTTTCGGCGGCTCAGGAATAGGTTCCGGCTCAGGCTCGGGTTCCGCAACCGGCTGTGGCGGCGGCTGAACAACTGCTGGCTGCGGAGGCTCAAGGTCGGCTGGGGCGACCATCGTGACGCTGATCGGCTGCGAGGGCGCCGGGGACTCAATAACCTGATGTACCGAGGTGTAGAGCAACCCGGCCACAACGGCACCATGAATCCCGACGGAGAGAAGAGTCGGCCACGGAAAGCGGCGAGGTAAATCGAGGGTCATTGACGTCATAATGGCTTCAGTATCTTTAAGAGACGACAATTTTAAATGCAAATAGCAATCATATTCAACAACGCATCGTTCAAAGGTGCACATTTTCCGGCTATCTGAGCTAATTTCCCGCAACTATCTCAAGGTTTTAACATCCTGTTTATCTTTCAATTGCAGTCTTCACGGCATTCACTTACCGTGGTTTACAACCCAACATCAAGAAGGAAGAGTACACGTGTTGTATGTCATTTATGCTGAAGATATTGCCGACTCGCTTGAAAAACGCCTGTCGGTCCGCCCTGCCCACCTGGCTCGCCTTCAGCTGTTACGCGATGAAGGCCGCCTGCTTACCGCAGGCCCAATGCCAGCGGTCGACAGCAACGATCCCGGCGCCGCGGGTTTTACCGGCTCAACGGTGATTGCCGAGTTCACGTCGCTGGAAGAAGCAAAAGCCTGGGCTGATGCCGACCCGTATGTCGCCGCTGGCGTTTACAGGCAGGTTGCTGTTAAGCCGTTCAAGAAAGTCTTCTGATTTGTGCTATAGCGAGTCTGGCCGGTACAGGCTCGCGATTGATTCAGGCATCCTTCACCAGCAGGTGCTTATGACGGAAGCTTTCCCGGTCCAGTGGCCGGGAAAACAGGTACCCTTGCGCCATCCTGACATTGTTATTAAACAGCATCTGCATTTGCGAAAAGGTTTCGACACCTTCGGCGATCACATCAACTTCACTGTCCTGCGCACGTCTGACAATACGCAGCGTTTCCTCACTGCACGTCGCCTTGAAACAGGAGCGGTCGAGCTTAATGAAGTTCGTATCCACCTGGGCCAGCCTGTCCTGCAGCTGCTCAACGCTGTGAATATCATCCCACGCCAGCAAGAAGCCAGCCTCGCGAAGGCGAACGGCATTTTCACGCCCGGCGTCATCTAACGGAAGATGGTTATCCGTTATCTCAAACACGATGCGCTGCACGGGCACAGAGCGCTGCACTGCGAGGGCAATCACCCGTCCGGCGAAACCGACGTCATTCAACTGCACGGGTGAAAGATTAAGGTGCATTAAATAGCTGCTGTTATGCGGCATGATGACGTCTTTCATGTAGCTAAAAGCCGTGCCGATAATATGCTCCCCCAAAGAAACGATGCCGCCATTGTCTTCCAGACGGTGAATAAACAGATCCGGGGCGACAAGGGCCCGGCGATGCACGCCCCGGATGAGCATTTCGGTTCCGACACACTTAAAACTTGATGTGTCGAAAATAGGCTGTAGCAACGACTCAAAAGCCATGCTGAAGTTATTCTTCATCACGCGATTAACGATGAACTCAGCGCTTTTCTCCATGTAACAACTCCTTAGTGCAGGCTTTTCTTAGCTGGTCGCGATAACCACTTTATTTTTACCGCTGGATTTTGCCTTATAAAGCAGCCTGTCAGCTTTCTCGATAAACGCCTCGTAGCCCTCTCCGCGCCACGGGCAAATACCGCCGCTGAAGGTGACGACCAGTCCTTGCTCACGCCAGATTTTGTTCTCCACCTGCCTGCGCCAGCTTTCCATAATTTCCATGGCTTTAACCTGATTATCGGAGAAGTAAATAAAGGCAATTTCTTCCCCGCCGTAACGATAAAGCTTAGAGTAATCGTCCAGCAGCCCCATGCCCATATCAGCGATAACTTTCAAAACCGTGTCGCCAACAAGATGACCGTATCCGTCGTTTATTTTTTTGAAGTTATCAATATCGATAATTCCGAGGCTAAAGGGAGCTTTACGGGTTAATAAATAATTAATATCATTATCAAAGCTTCGACGATTAAGCAGGCCGGTGAGACCATCCGTTAGTGAAGCACTTTTCGCACTTTTAATTTGCTGACTGCTTTCATTAATCTCATTTAAAATTTGCTTATCTACATCATTCTTTAACTCAAGCCGGCCAAAGCGCATCATCGAAACGATATCCACGATCATCGATTTGATCGAATGGCGCATAAAGATCCACAACAATGAATAAATTGTCAGGCAGAAGGCGAATGCCACCCAAATAACCCAGACATAGTAGAAGGTGTGCTCATCTATCACTTTATCCTTAACGGTAAAGACGACAAACCAGTCGGGGTTAGAGAAAGAATAATAGTAATAACGCTTGCTGGTGACGTTGTCGTGAAATGAACCAAGTCCGTTGGTCATTCGCTCAATGGCTGCCTGCGGAACAGTCGGGGTACCTATTGCATCGCTGTCTGCATCCAGGATGGCTCGCCCCTGGCGATCGACAATCGAGAAATGCCCTTCACTCGGGCTCTCAAGCTGGCGCAGCACGTAGCTCATCTCGATAAGATTCAGATCCATAGCAAATACGCCATAGCGCTCGCCTTTATCGTCATGCAGCAGTTTGGCTATCGTCACCACCGGCGATTGATCAACCGCGTTGGCATAAATTTCCGAGTAATTAACAAAAGAACTCTTCACGCTGAGGCGTTCGTACCAGGTACGACCCAAAAGCGTATAATTACTATCGACGTAGGATTTGGGGATACTGTTATAGCGGCCATCGCGCGTAGCAATAATATACCCTGAAACGACAGGCAGCATTGAGATTGACGTCGTGAGTTTTTTCTCCAGTTCTTCGTCTTCAGACTTGACCAGTGCCTCAACGTAATTGTTATTCAGCATAATAGAGTTTTGCCATAGCGCATTCTCTAAGGTTTTTAGCTGCTGCTCCAGGTAGAACGTTGCAATATTGTGTACAAAACCCTCGCTCTCTTCATTTAACGTGGTTTTCTGGTGATTATAACTTACAAAGGAGATTATTGAGCTAAAAACAATTAGCACGGCAACAATAATAACAAACAGAAAGTTAATTCTCCTGGAGTAAGAGAAATCCTTTTTAATTAAATCACTAATCACTTATTCAGACATCCTGGAGATATAAGAAAAATCGCGAGAATTATGCCGATAAATTTCACTCAGAGGATGATCATGATCATTTTAAAAACAAATTTCCGCCGTCTGGAACGATAATTTCCGGGCCAGGGGAAGCGTTGTTTCCTTATTTACTACGATAAAAAAGAAAATAATTGATGGGCACCGCAAGCGGTGCCCTGGTCTTATGCCCAGCGGTCGTGGATGGCAAACAGCAATGAATTACGCTGCTGGTTAACCAGGCACTTACGAATGGCATGGATGCGCATGTTGCGCCGGGACTGACTTTCCAGCCAACGCGCCCTGCGTTTTTGCGTCTGACGCTGCATCCGCCAACGCCCAACTTCCGTTCTGCTACGTCTCATTTCTACAACTCAACTTTCCAAAAAAGACGCGCCATTATAGAACCTTCTGCCGGGCAAACCATCCGTTTTGCGTATACTTTTAGTGTTAAGCGATGAAAGTTCTGCGTACACTCTCAACTATTCGGTTTCAAAAGGATTTTTAAGGCATGACAACCTTCTATACCGTGGTGAGCTGGCTGGTTATTCTCGGCTACTGGCTGCTTATTGCTGGCGTAACGCTACGTATATTGATGAAACGCCGTGCCGTTCCTTCGGCTATGGCCTGGCTGTTAATTATCTATATTCTGCCGCTGGTCGGAATTATTGCCTATCTCTCCGTGGGGGAATTGCACCTTGGTAAGCGCCGTGCTGAGCGCGCTCGCGCCATGTGGCCTTCTACCGCCAAATGGCTAAAGGACCTGAAGAACTGCAAGCATATTTTTGCCTCGGAAACCAGTGAGGTGGCGGATTCGCTGTTCCAGCTATGCGAACGACGCCAGGGCATTGCCGGCGTAAAGGGGAATCAACTCCAGCTTCTGACCAGTTCAGATGACACTATGCAGGCGCTGATCCGAGATATTCAGCTAGCACGCCACAACATCGAGATGGTGTTCTATATCTGGCAGCCTGGCGGCATGGCCGACCAAGTGGCTGAATCGCTGATGGCCGCCGCACGTCGCGGTATTCATTGCCGGTTGATGCTCGACTCAGCCGGCAGCGTGGCCTTTTTCCGCAGCCCGTGGGCAAATATGATGCGCAACGCGGGTATCGAGGTTGTTGAAGCGCTGAAGGTTAACCTGATGCGTGTTTTCCTGCGCCGCATGGACCTGCGCCAGCACCGTAAAATGGTGATGATCGATAATTACATTGCCTATACCGGCAGCATGAATATGGTCGACCCTCGTTTCTTCAAGCAGGATGCCAACGTTGGCCAGTGGGTCGACCTGATGGCACGTATGGAAGGCCCGGTCGCCACCGCCATGGGCATCGTTTACTCCTGTGACTGGGAGATAGAGACCGGCAAACGTATTCTCCCGCCGCCGCCGGATGAAAACATCATGCCGTTTGAAGAAGCCAGCGGCCATACCATTCACACTATCGCCTCAGGGCCAGGCTTCCCTGAGGATTTGATTCACCAGGCATTACTGACTTCCGTCTATGCGGCGCGTGAATATCTGATAATGACCACCCCCTACTTCGTGCCAAGCGATGATTTGCTGCATGCGATTTGCACCGCGGCTCAGCGTGGCGTTGACGTGAGCATCATCGTCCCGCGTAAAAACGATTCTCTGCTGGTCGGCTGGGCAAGCCGTGCGTTCTTCACCGAGCTGCTCGCCGCAGGCGTGAAGATTTATCAGTTTGAAGGAGGCCTGTTGCACACCAAGAGCGTGCTGGTCGATGGTCAGTTGAGCCTGGTGGGTACCGTAAACCTGGATATGCGCAGCCTGTGGCTCAACTTTGAGATTACGCTGGTCATCGATGATGAAGGTTTTGCCGGTGATTTAGCGGCAGTACAGGATGACTATATTTCCCGCTCGCGGCTGTTGGACGCGCATTTGTGGGTAAAACGCCCGCTCTGGCAGCGTATGGCTGAGCGACTGTTTTACTTCTTTAGTCCGTTGCTGTAAAACGTGGCGCATCAGCACTCGATAAGTGGATGTAGAGATGGAAATGGATCTGAATAACCGCCTGACCGAAGACGAGACTTTAGAACAGGCGTACGATATTTTTCTCGAGCTGGCGGGTGATAACCTCGATCCTGCCGACATTATTCTGTTCAATCTGCAGTTCGAGGAACGCGGCGGCGCGGAGCTGTTTGACCCGGCCGAAGACTGGCAGGAGCACGTCGATTTCGACCTGAATCCGGACTTCTTCGCCGAAGTGGTTATCGGGCTGGCGGACACCGACGGCGGCGAGCTGAACGATATCTTTGCTCGCGTGCTGCTGTGCCGTGAGAAAGACCACAAGCTTTGCCACATCCTGTGGCGTGAGTAATCATCCCTGCGCGGCCCTCAGGCCGCGCTGTTACTTCTCATTGGGCGGAAGATGCTCCCCGCAAGTTTTGCAGTAATGCGCGTTAGCGGCATGATCCTGCTGATGGCAGCGCGTGCACTCTCTCACCGACCGTCTTCTTTGCATATCCTGCGACATCTGAGACGTTAAAATCCCGGTGGGAATGGCTATTACCGAATAACCAATCAAAATCAGTAATGAGGCAACGAAGCGGCCTAAAGCGGTATGCGGCACAATGTCGCCATAACCGACGGTTGTCACCGTCACAACCGCCCAATAGACCGCCACACCCAGGCTGGTAAAGCCGTTGGCCTTCCCTTCTATGCCGTACATCAGCGCGCCCGCCGCGACCATTACGATGGCAATAAACGAGTAGAACAGGATTAACTGATTGCTGGCGTTGAGCAGGCTCCGCCACAGGCTTTTGAGCGCGGGCATGTAGCGCAAGAGTTTGAGAATGCGGAGCACGCGGATGGCGCGCATCGCTCGCCAGGCAAAATAATAGTGAATAGCGAACTCTGGCCACAGCCACAGCACATACAGCGGCAGCATGGTCGCCAGGTCGATAATACCCCAGACGCTAAACACATAGCGGACGGGTTTAGGCCACGTCAGCACTCGCAATACGTATTCGCAGATAAACAACAGCGTGAAGATGATTTCAAGCCAGATAAAGAGCTGCCATTCATCGAACGTCAGCCTCGGGTCGCTCCCTACGCTCGATTCGGTAAAGACAACGGCAACGCTAAGCAGCGCCAGCAGGCCGCAAAACGCCTCAAAGCGGCGCCCGGAACGGGTATTTTGATCAAACAGAAAGCGGTAAAGCAGCGCTCGAAATGAAGAGATGTTCCCTGACACGGCAATCCTCGCATAAAGAAAGGGCCAGCGCGGTGCTGGCCCCTGGCGAGATTATAGCGGGTCGACCTTCAGACAGGAAACCGCATGGCGGAAACTCCCTTCCAGTACAGGACGCGTTTTCGCGCACTCCGGGCCTGCAATCGGGCAGCGGGTACGGAACACGCAGCCTGAAGGCGGGTTAATCGGCGACGGCAGCTCACCTTCCAGCAGCTGGATGGTTTTGTTCTTTTCCAGATCCGGGTCAGGAATCGGCACTGCCGACATCAGCGCTTTGGTGTAAGGGTGCAGCGGGTTGTGGTAAACCTCGTCATAGGTGCCGAGTTCTACCGCATGCCCCAGATACATCACCAGCACACGATCGGAGATGTGCTTCACAACCGCAAGGTCGTGGGCGATAAAGATAAGCGACAGGCCCATCTCGCGCTGCAGTTTTTGCAGCAGGTTAACCACCTGCGCCTGAATGGAAACATCCAGCGCGGAAACCGGCTCATCACAGATGATGAGTTTAGGTTCCAGAATCAGCGCGCGCGCAATACCGATACGCTGGCACTGGCCGCCGGAAAACTCGTGCGGGTAGCGGTTAACCAGGTTCGGCAACAGGCCCACTTTCATCATCATCGCCTTCACGCGGTCGCGAACTTCCTGCTTAGGCATTTTGGGATGATAGGTCAGCAGCGGCTCGGCAATAATATCGCCGATGTTCATACGCGGGTTCAGCGAGGCCAGCGGATCCTGAAAAATCATCTGAATATCGCTGCGCACGTTGCGCCACTCTTCCGGCTTCATGCCCAGAAGATCTTTCCCAAGCCAGGCAACACGCCCATCGGTCGCTTTCACAAGGCCAATGATAGCACGGGCAAACGTCGACTTACCGCAGCCGGACTCGCCCACCACACCAAGGGTCTCCCCTTCGTACAAACGCAGGGTAACCCCATCAACGGCTTTCAGGGTTTTTGAAGGCTGCCAGAACCACTGCTTGCCGTCTTTGATGTCAAAGTGCACCTTCAGGTCAGCGATTTCTAACAGCACTTTTCTTTCTTCTGCAACGGTGCTCATGCTAATTCCTCCACCGGTCTAAAGCAGGCACGCAGGCGGCCATCACCAAACTGCTCCAGTGGCGGAGCACTGTTACACGCTTCCATAGCAAACTGGCAGCGAGGCTGGAACGGGCATCCCTTCGGTAAACGCAGCAGGTTCGGCGGGTTACCCGGGATGGTAAGCAAAGACTCACCTTCCGCATCCAGGCGCGGCACCGCGTTCAGCAGGCCGATGGAGTACGGATGGACCGGCTTGTAGAACACGTCACGCGCGTTGCCGTATTCCATAGTACGCCCGGCGTACATCACCAGTACTTTGTCGCAGATACCGGCCACCACGCCCAGGTCGTGGGTGATCATGATGATCGCGGTGTTGAACTCGCGTTTCAGCTCGTTCAGCAGCGTCATGATCTGCGCCTGAACGGTCACGTCCAGCGCCGTGGTAGGTTCGTCGGCAATCAGCAGTTTAGGCCGGCACAGCAGCGCCATGGCAATCATCACGCGCTGACGCATACCGCCGGAGAATTCGTGCGGAAACATGCGCATACGCTTGCGCGCTTCCGGCATCTTTACCGCATCCAGCATCCGCACAGACTCTTCAAACGCTTCCGCTTTTCCGAGTTTCTTGTGCAGCATCAGCACTTCCATCAGCTGATCGCCCACGCGCATGTACGGGTTCAGCGAGGTCATTGGATCCTGGAAAATCATCGAGATTTGCTCGGCGCGCAGGCGGTTAAGCTGCGCTTCCGGCAGGTTCAGGATCTCTTTGCCGTTGAATTTCGCGGAGCCGCCGATGCGGCCGTTGGCCGCCAGCAGTCCCATCAGGGCAAAAGCAGTCTGCGATTTGCCGGATCCGGACTCGCCAACAATGCCGAGGGTTTCACCCGCACGCAGGCTAAAGTTGAGGTCGTTTACCGCGGTGACGTCACCGTCCGGCGTGCCAAAGGTCACGCGCAGGTCTTTAACGTCGAGCAGAACCTCTGATTTGTTCAGTGGAGCGGCCACCGGAGAAGTTTCAATAGTACTCATGGAGGTACTCCTTAACGATCTTTCGGGTCGAGGGCATCACGCAGACCATCGCCGATAAAGTTAAAACAGAACAGCGTAATCACCAGGAAGCCTGCCGGGAACAGCAGAAGCCAGGGTGATACCTCCATGGAGTTCGCACCATCACTTAACAATGCGCCCCAGCTGCTCAGAGGCTCCTGCGTGCCGAGGCCCAGGAAGCTCAGGAAAGATTCGAACAGGATCATGCTTGGAACCAGCAGCGAGGCGTATACCACCACCACACCCAGTACGTTCGGCACGATGTGACGCAGAACGATGTTCATCGTAGAAACGCCGCCCACATGAGCCGCTTCGATAAACTCTTTACGCTTCAGACTCAGGGTCTGACCGCGCACGATACGCGCCATGTCCAGCCATGACACCATGCCGATAGCCACGAAGATAAGCAGGATGTTTTGCCCGAAGAAGGTCACCAGCAGAATGACGAAGAACATGAACGGGAAGGAGTTCAGGATCTCCAGCAGACGCATCATCACGGAGTCGATCTTACCGCCGAGGTAGCCGGCCAGACAGCCGTAAAGCGTTCCTACAACCACCGCAACCAGCGCAGCAGCAACACCAACCATCAGGGAGATACGCCCACCGATGGCCACGCGAACCAGCAAATCACGTCCTGAAGAGTCGGTACCGAAATAGTGCCCGGACGCCATATCAGGCGCTGCCGACATCATGCCCCAGTCGGTATCAAAGTAGGTAAACTGCGACAGTACCGGAGCAAACGCCACGAACAGAGCAATTACCGCCAGGACGAACAGGCTGGTGATCGCCGCGCGGTTATGGATAAAACGGCGGCGCGCATCCTGCCACAGACTACGGCCTTCAACTTCCAGTTTTTCACTGAAGTTTTCCAGCGCCTCGCTGTTTTTCTTAGTCAACATTATGGCCACTCCAGCTTAGTAACGGATTTTCGGGTCGATGACGGCATACAGCACGTCGACCACCGCGTTGAACAGAATCGTCAGCGCACCGACCAGAATGGTCAGGCTGAGAACCAGTGAATAGTCACGGTTCAGCGCACCGTTAACAAACAGCTGGCCGATGCCCGGCAAGCCATAAATCGTTTCAATAACCATTGAGCCGGTGATGATCCCAACAAAAGCAGGCCCAAGGTACGACAGTACCGGCAGCAGTGCGGGTTTCAGGGCGTGGCGCAGCACAATACGGCGCATCGGCAAGCCTTTAGCGCGTGCGGTGCGGATAAAGTTAGAGTGCAGGACTTCAATCATTGAACCGCGAGTAATACGCGCAATGCTGGCGATATAAGCCAGAGACAGCGCGATCATCGGCAGTATCATGTACTTCGGCGCGCCCCCGTTCCAGCCGCCTCCGGGCAGCCACTTCAGGGTGATGGCGAATATCAGTACCAGCAACGGAGCCACCACGAAGCTGGGGATAACGACCCCCGTCATGGCAAAGCCCATTACCGTGTAATCCCATTTGGTATTTTGATTCAGCGCCGCAACCACGCCCGCCGTGACACCCAGCACAATAGCAAAGATGAAGGCGGCTGCGCCCAATTTAGCGGAAACCGGGAAGCTGGAAGCCACCAGGTCATTCACAGAATAGTCTTTGTATTTAAATGACGGCCCGAAATCCCCGTGTGCCAGCTGCTTTAAATAGCTGAAATATTGGGTGGTGATCGGATCGTTCAGGTGATACTTCGCTTCGATGTTCGCCATGACTTCTGGCGGCAGCGTACGTTCGCCGGTAAAAGGACTCCCCGGAGCGAGACGCATCATAAAGAAGGAAATCGTTATAAGAATAAAGAGTGTCGGAATTGCTTCCAGACAACGACGTAGAATAAATTTCAACATTGCCCGTACCTTCTGGCCTGTGCCTTTGCAGTGCGATGTAAATAAGACACGATGGGGCACGACTCAACCACCGGCCGAAGCCGGTGAGCCCTGCCCCACGAATTGCCATTAATGTTTGATAATGTACAAGTCTCTGACGTAGACATTATCCAGCGGGTCTTTACCGGTATAACCACCAACCCACGGCTTAACCAGACGGGCGTTAACGTAGTAGTAAACCGGAACGATTGCTGAGTCTTTATCAAGCTGCTGTTCAGCTTTGTCATACAGCGCGGTACGCTGGGCTTCGTCAGTCACCTGCAAAGTATCGGCGATTATCTTGTCGAATGCCGGGCTCTTATAGTGCGCGGTGTTGTTCGAGCTGTCGGACAGCATGGTGTTCAGGAAGGAAGTCGGTTCGTTATAGTCCGCACACCAGCCTGCACGCGCCACGTCGAAGGTACCCTGATGACGGGTATCCAGGAAGGTTTTCCACTCCTGGTTTTCCAGCTTGACGTTCACACCCAGGTTTTTCTGCCAGATAGACGCCACGGCGATAGCCAGCTTCTTGTGCAGATCGGAGGTGTTATACAGCAGGTTGAAGGTCAGCGGTTTGTCTTTGGTGTAGCCCGCTTCAGCCAGCAGTTTCTTCGCTTCTTCGTTACGTTTTTCCTGAGACCAGGTGAACCACTCTGGTTTGGTCAGTTTCGCGCCATCGGTATACGGTGGGGTGTAGCCATAAGCCGGCAGGTCACCCTGGTTTTTCACTTTATTTACGATGATGTCACGATCCAGGCCCAGTTTCAGCGCGGTACGTACACGTGCGTCGGTAAACGGTGCTTTCTGGTTGTTGATCTCGTAGTAATAGGTGCACAGATACGGATCGGCGTGTACTTCAGTTGGGATCTCTTTCTTCAGCTTCTGGAACAGCTCAATCGGCAAGTTGTTATAAGTCATGTCGATTTCGCCGCTGCGGTAGCGGTTTACGTCGGTAACTTCAGAAGAGATTGGCAGATAGGTGACCTGGTTGATAACGGTTTTTTTGTTATTCCAGTAGTCGGTGTTACGCACCAGAACAATACGTTCGTTAACTACCCAATCTTTTACTTTATAAGCACCGTTGGTCACGATATTGGCTGGCTGAGTCCATTTGTCGCCGAATTTTTCAATGGTTGCTTTAGGAACCGGAGAAACGGACGGGTGAGTCAGCAGCTTGTAGAAATAAGGAACCGGCTCGCTCAGAGTCACTTCCAGCGTGTTGGCGTCGATGGCTTTTACGCCCAGATCGCTGGTCGGCTTCTTACCGGCGATAATATCGTCGATGTTAGCGAGGTGGCCGTACTGCAGGTAGCTTGCGTATGGAGAAGCGGTTTTCGGGTCAGCCAGGCGCTGCCAGCTGTAAACGAAGTCCTGAGCGGTTACAGGCTCGCCGTTTGACCATTTAGCATCTTTACGCAGGTGGAAGGTCCACACTTTAAAGTCTTTGTTATCCCATGACTCGGCAACGCCGGCAGTGGGGTGACCCTGCAGGTCGGTAACCAGCAAACCTTCAAATAAATCGCGGCTAATGTTGGACTCCGGCACGCCTTCAATTTTGTGCGGGTCCAGAGACTGTGGTTCTGAACCGTTGTTACGAACCAGGTCTTGTTTCTCTGCCAGTTGAACACCAGCCGGGACGTCCGCCGCCATAGCGACATTGCCGGCAATCAGCGCAGTTAAAATGCCTGCTGCAATCAGGCTTTTTTTAGTGATATTTGTCATTGTGTTGGTACTCCACTCATTATAATTACTGACCCGAAAGTCAGCCTCTTCCCCTTGGGGTCCCTTACAGCGCAGGAGCGTTAAGCGTCCGTACGGGATACTGCTTTACTTCTCGCTATCACCGACTTTATTTTCGGGCCGTTCGATACGACAGCCTCATTACGTCGATTCTGGTATGCCGCCGATTGCGTGGTCGACGGGCAGTAATCTCTATTTCGCAGGACATGATTACTCTGCGAAATCATTCTCATCTACAAAAGAAACTTTTTTCAGCGAATTGTTTTGCCCGGAAAGTATCAAAAGCTTCAGATACCCGCCAATACAATTTGCAAATTTGTTAACCATTTCTCTTTTATGGAGAGATTGTGGGGAGCGCGATGCGCAACACGCCAATCAATTAACTTACACATAATCTTTATAATCATGGAGTTACTTGGGCATCACCACACGGGAAGGGAGGACGATTTCTCACTCGCTTCATCACTCACAAAAAATTAACAATTGATTATTTTTTAGCACATTCCTCTGCGGGAAGGCATGAATTACTAATATCATCTCAATAAATTCGCAGCAAGCCTGATTGCATAACGGCAGCTAAATATAATTTCGATTGCCACTTTTCTGTACAACTTGTTACACCGTCAACCGCTAATCTACGGTTTTCCAAAGTATTTTCTTATGAAAGATTCGCATTTGTTTTTGCAAAAAAGGAACAACGGATAGATGCATTTTTCATCTATTAAGAGAAGAAAAGCAGAATAAAGATTCTGCTTTTTCATTTGAAAGTAGCAGCGGAATTAACTTAATAATCCAGGAAAGATAGCCTTCACTCCGGTGACGATAAATTCGATGCCGAGCGACATCAACAACAGCCCCATGATACGGGTGATCACGTTTATGCCGGTTTGCCCCAATATGCGCACAAGCCAGGGCGCAATACGGAACAGCAGCCAGCAGCAGAAAGCAAACAGCGCAATGGCGATAGAAAAGCCCAGAAGGTGGCCCCAGTTATGGTAGCGACTGCCCCAAACGATAGTGGAACTGATGGCCCCAGGCCCCGCCATCAGCGGTAATGCAAGCGGAACAACACCTACGCTTTCGCGGATGGCGCTCTCTGACTTTTCCTGCTTGTTTTGTTTATCCTCACCCAGCTTGCCGCTTATCATCGACATGGCAATGGTCACCACCAGAATGCCGCCGGCGATGCGGAATGAGTCTATTGAAATACCAAAGACTTGCAGAATGCCGTCGCCAAGAAAAAGTGAGGTCCAGAGAATAATCGCAACCGAGAGATTGGCGGTAAGATTGGTTTTATTTCTTGCGGCCGCACTCTGGTAACTGGTCATGCTAATAAAGACGGGAATAATCCCTACCGGGTTGACCAGAGCAAACATCCCGATAAAAAACTTAATATAGGTTGGCAAGTCGAAAAAGGATTGAGCCACGCAAAACTCCGCAAATGAACAAAGCAAAAGCAGGCGTAATGTAATGGAAAAACACCCCCGCCGCTACGCTATTTCCCTGGGTAATCGACCGCGACAGCAACTAATTTTAGCATGGTGGTGAACTGTTACCTTAATGTTGAATTTGTGGTACTTTGTTTTGTCATCGCTGTGACTAAATTTTTAAAGATTTATCAATCACCTGAGTAGCGCCTGCTGAATGGTGTCAGCATGAGATAGTTGTGATTTAGATCACGAAAAACCTACTCAGAAGTGGGTACTCTTGGTCACATCTGAAAAGCAGAATTTTCCTCTGAAGCCGCTTGTTCAGGTGAGGCTCTTTTAGTAAATCAGCGCATGAAATCAGGTATTTTGTACGGCATCGTTTCGTCCTAAACACGCATTCTGTTGCTGCTGACTATACTGTCGACTCGCGCAGCTTATTTACTAAAAGAGTTTAACATTATCAGGAGAGCATTATGGCTGTAACTAATGTCGCGGAACTGAACGCCCTCGTAGAGCGCGTAAAGAAAGCCCAGCGTGAATATGCCAACTTTACTCAAGAGCAAGTCGATAAAATCTTCCGTGCTGCCGCCCTGGCAGCTGCCGACGCTCGAATCCCCCTGGCTAAATTAGCCGTTGCCGAATCCGGTATGGGTATCGTCGAAGATAAAGTGATTAAAAACCACTTTGCTTCCGAATATATCTACAATGCCTATAAAGATGAGAAAACCTGCGGTGTGCTGTCTGAAGATCACACCTTCGGTACCATCACTATCGCTGAACCCATCGGCATCATCTGCGGTATCGTCCCTACCACCAACCCGACGTCTACCGCCATCTTCAAATCTTTAATCAGCCTGAAGACCCGTAACGCCATCATCTTCTCGCCACATCCGCGTGCTAAAGATGCAACCAACAAAGCAGCGGATATCGTGCTGCAGGCTGCAATCGCTGCCGGTGCACCGAAAGATCTGATCGGCTGGATCGATCAGCCTTCCGTAGAGCTGTCTAACGCTCTGATGCACCACCCGGATATCAATATGATTCTGGCTACCGGTGGTCCAGGCATGGTTAAAGCGGCTTATAGCTCTGGTAAACCTGCTATCGGCGTTGGTGCCGGTAACACCCCGGTTGTGGTTGACGAAACCGCAGACATCAAACGTGCTGTTGCTTCTATTCTGATGTCCAAAACCTTCGATAACGGCGTGATCTGTGCTTCTGAACAGTCCGTTATCGTTGTCGATTCTGCTTATAACGCAGTGCGTGAGCGCTTCGCTACCCACGGCGGCTACCTGCTGCAGGGCAAAGAGCTGAAAGCCGTACAGGACATCATCCTGAAAAATGGCGCGCTGAATGCCGCAATCGTTGGTCAGCCAGCAACCAAAATTGCTGAACTGGCAGGCTTTACCGTACCCGCAGACACCAAAATCCTGATCGGCGAAGTGTCCGTAGTGGATGAGTCTGAGCCGTTTGCTCACGAAAAACTGTCTCCGACCCTGGCAATGTACCGTGCCAAAAACTTCGAAGATGCCGTGGTGAAAGCGGAAAAACTGGTTGAGATGGGCGGTATCGGCCATACCTCTTGCCTGTATACCGACCAGGACAACCAGCCTGCGCGCGTTAAATTCTTCGGCGACAAAATGAAGACCGCACGTATCCTGATTAACACCCCGGCTTCTCAGGGTGGTATCGGCGACCTGTATAACTTCAAACTGGCCCCTTCCCTGACGCTGGGCTGTGGTTCATGGGGTGGTAACTCCATCTCTGAAAACGTGGGTCCGAAGCACCTGATCAACAAGAAAACCGTTGCTAAGCGAGCTGAGAACATGTTGTGGCATAAACTTCCGAAATCTATCTACTTCCGCCGTGGCTCCCTGCCAATTGCGCTGGACGAAGTGATTACTGATGGCCACAAACGTGCGCTGATTGTGACTGACCGCTTCTTGTTCAACAACGGCTACGCTGACCAGATCACCTCCGTGCTGAAAGCAGCAGGTGTAGAAACCGAAGTCTTCTTCGAAGTTGAAGCTGACCCGACGCTGACCGTTGTACGTAAAGGCGCAGAGCTGGCGAACTCCTTCAAGCCAGACGTGATTATCGCGCTGGGCGGCGGCTCCCCAATGGATGCTGCGAAAATCATGTGGGTGATGTACGAACACCCGGAAACCCACTTTGAAGAACTGGCGCTGCGCTTTATGGATATCCGTAAACGTATCTACAAGTTCCCGAAAATGGGCGTGAAAGCGAAGATGATTGCGGTTACCACCACGTCCGGTACCGGTTCAGAAGTCACTCCGTTTGCGGTTGTAACTGATGATGCAACGGGCCAGAAATATCCACTGGCTGACTACGCATTGACGCCGGATATGGCGATTGTTGATGCTAACCTGGTTATGGACATGCCTAAGTCACTGTGCGCCTTTGGTGGTCTGGATGCCGTCACTCACGCGCTGGAAGCTTACGTTTCCGTACTGGCGAGCGAATTCTCTGACGGTCAGGCTCTGCAAGCGCTGAAACTGCTCAAGGAAAACCTGCCAGCTTCCTATAATGAAGGGTCTAAAAACCCGGTTGCCCGTGAACGTGTTCACAACGCAGCGACTATCGCCGGTATCGCGTTTGCTAACGCCTTCCTGGGTGTGTGTCACTCAATGGCTCATAAACTGGGTTCTCAGTTCCACATTCCTCACGGCCTGGCGAACGCCCTGCTGATTTCCAACGTTATCCGCTATAACGCGAATGACAACCCAACCAAGCAGACCGCTTTCAGCCAGTACGATCGCCCACAGGCACGTCGTCGCTATGCTGAAATCGCTGACCATCTGGGTCTGACCGCTGCGGGTGACCGTACCGCGGCTAAGATTGAGAAACTGCTGGCATGGCTGGATTCTATCAAGGCTGAACTGGGTATTCCTAAGTCCATCCGCGAAGCAGGCGTACAGGAAGCAGACTTCCTGGCGCACGTTGACAAACTGTCTGAAGATGCGTTTGATGACCAGTGTACCGGTGCAAACCCTCGCTATCCGCTGATTTCTGAACTGAAACAGA
The DNA here is from genome assembly GCF_036500665.1 of Cedecea sp. Classification (NCBI taxonomy): domain Bacteria; kingdom Pseudomonadati; phylum Pseudomonadota; class Gammaproteobacteria; order Enterobacterales; family Enterobacteriaceae; genus Cedecea; species Cedecea sp. The sequence goes on along the minus strand of NZ_DASYBS010000072.1, from coordinate 9,094 downwards.
TTCTGCTGGATACCTACTACGGACGTGAGTTCGTTGAAGGCGCGGTGGCTAAAGAAGCGGCGCCTGCAGCAAAAGCTGATAAAAAAGCGAAGAAAACGGCTTAATCGTTAGCTTTCAAATACAAAACCCGCCTTTCGGCGGGTTTTTTTATGCCTGATTCACGCGCTCAGGCCACGACAACGCGTTTAATACCACGAGGGCATAGGCTGCCCTGCTTCTTAATTAACGCCCCTGAATCTCCTGCAGAGAGCCTTTAATTAACGCTTCTTTATAATGCTTACGGCAAACTGAGATGTAGCGCTCATTGCCGCCAATCACAACCTGCTCACCTTCATTATAAGGACGCCCATCCTGATCGAGGCGTAACACCATGCTGGCCTTGCGCCCGCAGAAACAAATCGTCTTCAACTCCACCAGCTTATCGGACAGCGCGAGAAGGTACTGGCTACCGCTGAATAATTCGCCACGAAAATCCGTACGCAGGCCGTAGCACAAAACCGGTATATCTAACTCATCCACAACGTCAGATAAAGCATAGACCTGCTCTTTAGATAAGAACTGGCTTTCATCTACCAGCACGCAATGTACCGGCGCAGACTGCTGCTCTGCGCGAATATCGGCAAACAAATCCGTCGCCTGGTTATACAGTCTGGCAGGGGATGACAGACCAATACGTGAACTGACTTTACCGACACCAAAACGATTATCTATCTCCGCGGTATACACCAGCGTGCGCATCCCTCTTTCCTGGTAATTCCAGGAGGACTGAAGCAGTGCTGTCGATTTTCCTGCGTTCATTGCAGAGTAGTAAAAATAGAGTTGAGCCATTGCACCTGTAGCCTGAATCAGAATGTAAATAATGTTGCTGCGGATTGTACCACAGCGATGCGAAGCAGTGGATTACCGATTACCTCTCTAAACACAAGGGTTAATTTCATCAGATATATTAATAAATCACGCTTATACAGTGAGTAATAGCTGCCGCCTTCACCGGTGAAACAGCCGTAGCAGAAGCTGTTGTGCCACGTTTATACCTCCTCCAGGAAATTGTTCACTTGCTCAATTATTATAAATTGTAAACAGCCTGTATCAGCCACAGGCATTAATAGATTCAATTGATATTTGATGATTAATGCGAAATTTTATCTTTTTTTCCCCACCAACAAACCCTTTTGACCTCAGGGTTGTTGTCTAAAAATTGAGTCTTAAAGTGCCATTTGGTGTGGTCTGGCAGGCCGAAATTAAGTTAACCGTATTTAAACCACCGCATATATATCAGCAAATTTTGAATTCCTTACATTCACGGCTATTGCAGAACTTAATATAACGCTCTATTATTAGCTCAAACGTCACCCCCCAATAATAAGTTTGAGATTACTACAATGAGCGAAGCACTTAAAATTCTGAACAACATCCGTACTCTTCGTGCCCAGGCAAGAGAATGCACCCTGGAAACTCTGGAAGAGATGCTGGAAAAATTAGAGGTTGTGGTTAACGAACGTCGCGAAGAAGAAAACGCGGCAGCGGCTGAAGTTGAAGAACGTACTCGTAAACTGCAGCAGTACCGTGAAATGCTTATTGCTGACGGTATCGATCCTAACGAGCTGCTGAACAGCATTGCTGCTGTTAAATCCGCAGGCAAAGCGAAACGCGCTGCGCGCCCGGCTAAATACCAGTACATCGACGAAAACGGTGAAACTAAAACCTGGACCGGCCAGGGCCGTACCCCAGCAGTTATCAAGAAAGCAATGGACGAGCAAGGTAAGAAACTGGAAGACTTCCTGCTTTAATCCTCTCAGTGCTGCTTATTAAGATCCCGCTTCGGCGGGATTTTTATTTTAAGCCCCCAGCATGTTAAGTTCCTCCCCGCCCCCAGTAACGCAATCATAAAACCGCTTACTTTTCTTATTAAAGAAACTGGACCAATATTTTTAGATACAATACCTGATCTTTAGTACAGCTAATTTCGCTCCTTAATCATCACGTTAACCGTAAAACTGATTTATCTTACCGTGTGGTAATCCTTTTACCGGGTTCATATACCCCATAAGCGTTATCAACAGAACGTAGAGTATTACTACAAAGATTTGAATTGCAGGCCTGAGTAGTGGCTAATCAAGCCAACAATTCTTACTGCTGTGATTATTGAGGAGACGCGTTACGTTTCGTTTTTATCTCCGCTAACATAAGCACCGCTGGAATGAGTCTGCCTGGCTTGCTTAACCAACGTATGATTCCAATTATTATCGACACCTTTAACGCTAATATTCAGGATCAAGAAAATGGCGTTTGCTTTTAGCCCACCACTTTTTGTTCTGACGCTGCAACGCCTGAGAGGTCAAATAATGAACGTATCTCTGATTGTTTGGGATCGTTATAAGTGGCTTACGCCTGGCGCAACTGGAAACAGAAGCCAGCAACGGCTGGTATTACGCACAGAAACAGTGTGAGGGGATTTAGAGCGTGACCAGAAGGAGAAATACCGGCAGCATACAGGCCTGTTAGATGCGCTGTCGTGCCGGTAACAATACATAACGACAGAAGGTTGTTACTCAGACAATATTGATAGATGCACCGCGGCCAATGGCATAATAGACAAAACCACGCTTGTTAAGCCTTTCAGGATCATAAAGGTTACGACCATCAAAGATAACCGGCTGCTTCAGGGATTTCTTCATCAGGTCGAAATCTGGCGCTTTGAAGCTTTGCCATTCCGTGCAAACAACCAGCGCATCAGCGCCCTGTAACGCAGCCTCTTTGGTTCCCATCAACCTTAAGTCGCTGCGGTGGCCATAAATACGCTGAGTCTCATCCATTGCTTCCGGATCGAAAGCCTGCACTTCAGCACCGCGTTCCCACAGCGCTTCAATCAACACGCGGCTCGAGGCTTCACGCATATCATCGGTATTCGGCTTGAATGAAAGCCCCCAAAGAGCAAAGGTCTTCCCTTTCAGATCCTGACCAAAGTGGCGAGTAATGAACTCTGGCAGCTTTTGCTTCTGTGCGTAGTTGACCTCTTCTACCGCCTGCAGAATACGTGGCGTGTAGCCAATCTGTTCAGCAGTACGAATCAGGGCCTGAACGTCTTTCGGGAAGCAGGAGCCACCGTAGCCGCAGCCAGGGTAGATAAAGCTGTAGCCGATACGGGAATCTGAACCGATCCCCATACGCACTTTCTCGACATCCGCCCCCAGGCGCTCGGCCAGGTTTGCAATTTCGTTCATAAAGCTGATTTTGGTCGCCAGCATGCAGTTAGCGGCATATTTGGTCAGCTCTGCACTGCGGATATCCATCAGAATCATACGATCATGATTACGGTTGAACGGCTCATAGAGCTCGCGCAGCAGTTCAATAACCTCTTCGTTATCCGTACCGATAACAATACGCTCAGGGCGCATACAGTCGGCAACCGCGGCGCCTTCCTTCAGGAACTCAGGGTTAGAAACCACGTCAAACCCAATCTCAAGCCCACGCGACTTCAGGGTTTCTGCCATTACCGCTCGCACTTTATCTGCCGTGCCAACGGGAACCGTAGATTTGTCGATAACCACTTTATGCGAGTCCATATACTGCGCGATGGTGCGCGCTACGGCAGTCACATATTTCAAGTCAGCAGAACCGTCTTCATCCGGCGGTGTACCCACGGCAATATAGTGCATTTCACCGTGGTGAACGCCCTGCTCAGCATCGGTGCTGAACTGCAGGCGTCCTTCCTCGTAATTCTTCTTTACCAGGGGAGCAAGGCCTGGTTCAAAGATCGGGATTTCGCCTTTTTTAAGGTTTTCCACTTTCTTTGCGTCTACGTCGATGCACATAACATCGTGCCCCACATCGGCCAGTACAGCAGCCTGTACCAACCCAACGTAGCCAATACCAAATACGGTAACTTTCATCTTACCATCCTGCGTTGAATAGAATTATTTCTTCGCGCCAACGGTGGCTTCAAGCCAGGTTTTGAAGTCTTCACCCAGCGTTTTATGACGAATACCGTACTCAACAAACGCCTGCATATAGCCCAGTTTGTTGCCGCAATCGTGGCTCACGCCCTTCATGTGGTAAGCCTCAACGGTCTCTTTATCCATCAGCATAGCGATAGAGTCGGTCAGCTGGATCTCATCACCCGCTCCCGGAGGCGTCTTAGCCAGCAGAGGCCAAATATCTGCGCTCAGTACATAGCGCCCGACGACCGCCAGATTAGATGGCGCAACGTCTGCTTTTGGTTTTTCAACAATGCCCACCATCGGCACGCTGTCGCCGGCAGAGAGCGCGGCACCTTTACAGTCAACGACGCCGTAAGCGGTAACATCGGCAACCGGCTCAACCATGATTTGGCTGTGGCCCGTGGTGTCAAAGCGGCGGATCATTTCAGCCAGGTTATCCTGGGAAAGATCGGATTCGAATTCATCGAGGATTACGTCTGGCAGAATAACGGCGACCGGCTCGTCACCCACAACCGGGTGCGCGCACAGCACGGCGTGGCCAAGGCCTTTAGCCAGCCCCTGACGCACCTGCATAATGGTGACGTGAGGAGGACAAATAGACTGAACTTCTTCCAGAAGCTGACGTTTAACGCGCTTCTCCAGCATCGCTTCCAGCTCAAAACTGGTATCAAAATGGTTTTCAATCGAGTTTTTTGAGGAGTGGGTGACCAGCACGATTTCAGTAATACCGGCAGCGATACACTCATTAACGACATACTGAATCAGCGGCTTATCAACCAGCGGCAGCATCTCTTTTGGAATTGCCTTTGTTGCCGGCAACATGCGCGTTCCCAATCCCGCAACAGGGATAACAGCTTTCGTTACTTTAGAATTAATAGCAGCCATTGAAAAAACCTCCAGGACTGTTCAAGTTTCACACTTGTCGTCAATTTAAAAACGCGATTGAGTATATCAGCTTAAAAACGAAAACCGCCCCCTGTTTACTCCGGCAGCGGTTAATTTAAGACAAATACGATTAGGTTGGTCGCGATATTACCACCGCCCGAGTTCCAGGAAAAAAGCTAAATGTAATCAGTTGTTCCGTTGTTTATTCTGCAGACAACATGAGACGCAAACGGCCACCGGAGCCCCACACCTGGCACTGCCACGCTTCGCATCGCTGGCTGATTTGATTCAGGTAGGCGTTACCCAGCGTACCCAGCGGCACACCATTGCTGACCTGGATTTGGTGCTCACCCGTATTTAACGTTGCATTAAGCCCGGCGGAAACAAGTATGAGGTTTTTTAATCCGCTGTGATAATAACCAACTATTAGCGGAAATTGCCCGCTAAGGTTGGCCTGTCGCAATAGCTGATTAACTTGTTTTAGTAAGTTTCCCAATTCAGGTAAACGCTGCCCTTGATGTGAGAGTTGTTCCTGTAGCAAACCGTTGAATAAAGCCCGTAACAACAGCGCCGCTAATACACCGTTCTCACCGGCACGGGTAACATCCAGGCAATAAAACGCTAAGTCATTATCTGAAAGGGGTGCAATATCGAGCACGAGGCCCGGCTGATCGACCGAAATTAACTGGCGATAATTTATCCGGCAGCGCGAGATAACCTGCTGAACCGGCGGCTGCAGTTCTTGTAATAATTTAGAGGCCGCCTGCGGGTCACGCGCCAGCGCATCCCAGTCCTGAAACAGTCGTTCTTCCTCTTCTACCCGTGAATTAAACATGGCGGGGTAGATGCAGGATAAAACCGTCTCTTTTAATCGATTAAGATCTTTAATTGGTTTCAGCAGGACATCCTGCACGCCAAGCCGCAAAGCCTGGGCGATATCCGACATATTTTCGGTCGCTGAAATCACTAAAATTGGCGTTTGATTACCGTCATTCCGAATATGTTCTACCAGCTCAAGGCCGTTCATCCTGGGCATTGCAAGATCGCAAATCAGCAGATCAGGAACGGACTGCGCAAGCTTTTCCAGCGCATCCATGCCGTCCCACGCAAGCCTCGTCACAGCACCAAGTGAAGTGAGATAGCTGTCCAGCAGAGAGCGGAAAACGGGCTCGTCTTCAACAATAAGAATGTGTTTTCCTTCCAGCGGGTAACTCATGCGCTTTCCTCTGCCTGGCAATAACTCAATAGTGGCACGGTATCGCAACGAGCGCCTGTCAGAAACGGTTTAAGTATTAACTTAAACATGAGTACGAACCAACGGTAACAACTCATCCATTTTTTTCTCAACCGCCAGGCTTCCCGCCGCGATAGCTTCTGAAGCACGGTGAAAGTCGAGCGTAGATATTTGCGGGCAGAACGGCTGCAGAAGAATGTCGGGAGGATCGCCCGCCATACGGTTACGTTTGAGGCGGTTTTCCAGCACCTGAATAGAGGTCGTCATGATTTCCATCGCCGTGGGCGTCACATTCGCCCGGCGGTTAGTCATTTTTCCCAGCCGCTCACGCAGACGGCTGCGCCAGGATGTTGCCTGCGCCAACGGCTCATCCGCCGATGGCGTCATATTGACCGACAGCAAATCCTGCTGCATCAGATGTGCATCATGCTGTAAATCAACCGCGATAACGATATCCGCGCCCAGTGCACGGGTTAGCGAGATTGGTACAGGGTTAACAATCGCCCCGTCCACCAGCCAATAACCATTGTGTGCAACCGGTGACAAGAGCCCCGGCATGCTGCAAGAAGCACGGATGGCTTGGTGCAAATCCCCCTCGGTGAACCACAGTTCTCGCCCGGTACTAAGGTTGGTGGCCACGGCGCCAAATCGCAGGCCGCAGCCTTCAATAGCCGTTTCTGGAATGATTTTACGAATATTATTAAACACGCGTTCGCCGCGCAGTAGCCCGCCGCGACGCCAGGAGAGATCCATCAGGCGCAGGACATCCCAGTAGCTAAAGGACCGAACCCACCGCTCCATCACCGTAAGCCGCTGACTGGCATAGGCAGCACCGACCAGCGCGCCTACAGAGCAACCTGCCACGACATCAATCTGGATCCCTGCCTTTTTTAACGCATTGATAACGCCAATGTGCGCCCATCCTTTTGCAGCACCCGACCCTAATGCCAGGCCGATCTTTACCTGTCTCATCACGCCTCGGTCAATCTTCCCCGGTAATCACTCCGTGACGCCAACGCCACTGCTCAGTTAACATAAGCGCTGCCGTAGTGTTATTGACGCCGTTTATTTTTTCCTGGAGATGCAATGTTGCAACTTTGTCCCTGTGGCAGCGGTTTGGAGTATAGCTTATGTTGTCAGCCTTACCTAAGCGCTGGCCAGCATCCGCAACGCCCGTCACAGCTTATGCGCTCTCGTTATACCGCTTTTGTGATGCGGGATGCGGACTATCTGGTATCCAGCTGGCATGAGAGCTGCCGCCGCCCCGGCTTAAAATCAGAAATATCCAACAGCTTTGGCACCACTGAATGGCTTGGCCTGACCGTCTATGAAGAGGCTGATGGCAAAGATGCAAACGAAGGATATGTAAGTTTTGTTGCCCGTTTTCGAGAAAATGGCCATCAAAGTGCGATAATTGAACGTTCCCGTTTCGTCAGGGAAAGCGGCCAATGGTACTATATCGACGGTCTTCGCCCGCAGTTTGGTCGTAACGACCCCTGCCCTTGCGGCTCAGGTAAAAAATATAAAAAATGCTGCGGGTGATAGCCTTCGCTTCGTAACAGCATTATTGTTTCGCAAACACCGTTCAACAGGATTTATCTCTTCATGCAGGCACTACAACGTAAAGTTCTCCGCACAATCTGCCCTGACCAAAAGGGTCTCATCGCGCGAATCACTAATATTTGCTACAAACATGAACTCAATATCGTTCAGAACAATGAATTTGTCGATCATCGTACCGGCCGCTTCTTCATGCGCACCGAACTCGAGGGTATTTTTAACGACACCACGCTGATGGCTGACCTCGACAGTGCGCTGCCGGAAGGCTCAATTCGCGAATTGACGCCAGCCGGACGTCGCCGCATCGTTATTCTGGTCACCAAAGAGGCCCACTGCCTTGGCGATCTGCTGATGAAAGCCACCTACGGCGGCCTGGACGTAGAAATTGCCGCCGTTATCGGCAATCACGAAACCTTGCGTACTTTAGTGGAGCGTTTCGATATTCCGTTCCAACTTGTCAGCCATGAAGGGATGACGCGTGAAGAGCACGATATGCAAATGGCCGATGCCATTGATGCGCATAAACCGGATTACGTGGTACTGGCAAAATACATGCGAGTCCTGACGCCTGAGTTCGTGGCTCGCTTCCCAAACCAGATTATTAATATCCACCACTCGTTCCTGCCGGCCTTTATCGGCGCACGCCCTTATCATCAGGCCTATGAACGCGGCGTGAAGATTATCGGCGCGACCGCGCATTACGTTAATGATAATTTGGATGAAGGCCCAATCATCATGCAGGACGTGATTCACGTCGACCACACCTACACCGCAGACGATATGATGCGTGCAGGGCGTGACGTAGAGAAGAATGTGCTGAGCCGAGCGCTATACGAAGTACTGGCACAGCGCGTCTTTGTTTACGGTAACCGCACGATTATTCTGTAATCATCCGGAAAATGAATTGCTTAGCTTTACGCCGCTACGCGTAAAAAAACGGCAAACGATTCATTTTCTTAGATTGAAAGCTTTACAGCGGCGCTTCATTTGATATGATGCGCCCCGCTTCCCACAAGGAAGCAGGCCAGTAACAAGCAATACCCCGTGGTGGGGTTCCCGAGCGGCCAAAGGGAGCAGACTGTAAATCTGCCGTCATCGACTTCGAAGGTTCGAATCCTTCCCCCACCACCATTATTCACCACAGCGATGTGGTAATACCGATGAGATGAGGCAATGCTTTCGCTTATCGGGAAGGGTGAGAACCTTCGACTAAGGTTCGAATCGAGCGAAAGCGAGATAACGCTGCTGAAGCAGCGGCCCGAAGGGTGAGGAGCGAAGCAACGAATAATCCTTCCCCCACCACCATCTGACAATTCAAAGCACTACCCCTGGCGGGGTTCCCGAGCGGCCAAAGGGAGCAGACTGTAAATCTGCCGTCATCGACTTCGAAGGTTCGAATCCTTCCCCCACCACCATCACTTCTCTGTAGCTCCTCAGCCAAATCAATCGATGTTACCCAATATTCTGCCCATGC
>NZ_DASYBS010000071.1:0-6321 GCF_036500665.1 Cedecea sp. | reverse complement strand
CGGCTATCACCCAAACATTCGGGGTCGTTCGCGATTCGTTCCCGACGATCGCTCTCTTTCGCTGCTCCCGGCAGCTCAACCCCGCCTGAGTTGGGTCATAACCGGGGGCGATGAGAGCCGGGAACAAGGGCGTGGCTGTGGAACTTGCAGCAACTGTGACGTTCTGTGTGGCTGCGGATTTGAACCTTAGCCGATCCTTCATAGAACGTATTTGTGACTAAGAGACAATCCCGAAAGAGTGAGGGGAAATATCAGCGAGCCTTCGCTAAATACTGCGTCATCTCAGCCTCAGGAACCATACCGCCCCCGGTGGCCCAGACCAGATGCGTCGCGTTATTAAGCTGCTGGGCGCTAAAGCCCTGCATCTCGTGGTAAGAGGCGGTGGCACAAACCCGCTGCGGCCCGGCCATGCCTGCCAGGGCCGAAGGCTCCAGGCGAATATTTTCTTCTTCCGCCAGCCAGCCGAGCATGTTGTACAGCGTTTGATCGTCCACGGTATAGAAGCCGTCCAGCAGCCTTTGCATCGCTCTGCCGACAAAGCCGGAAGCCCGTCCCACGGCCAGGCCGTCGGCGGCGGTCAGGTTATCGATGCCGATATCCTGCACGGAAAGCGCATCATGCAGGCCGGTGTAAACGCCCAGTAGCATGCAGGGGGAGTGGGTTGGCTCGGCAAAAATACAGTGAAGGTGGTCGCCAAAGGCCAGCTTCAGCCCAAATGCTACGCCACCGGGGCCGCCGCCGACGCCGCAGGGCAGATAAACGAATAAAGGGTGCTGCTCATCGACGGTAATAGCCTGCCGTGAGAATTGGTCTTTCAGCCTTTGCCCGGCGACGGCGTAACCCAGGAACAGCGTGCGAGAGTTTTCATCATCGATAAAGAAACAGTTGGCGTCCGCCTCGGCGGCTTTTCGCCCCTGCTCAACGGCGACGCCGTAATCTTCGGCGTATTCAACCACCTCAACGCCGTGGCGGCGCAGTTTGGCTTTTTTCCATTCGCGGGCGTCGGCGGACATATGCACCGTAACGCGGAAGCCAATGCGGGCGCTGATGATACCAATCGACAGCCCCAGGTTGCCGGTAGAGCCAACGGCAATGCTGTAGCGGCTGAAAAACTCGCGTAATTCAGGAGACAGTAGCAGGCTGTAGTCATCTTCAAGGCTAAGTAACCCGGCCTCGATCGCCAGTTTTTCCGCGTGAGTCAGGACTTCATAAATGCCCCCGCGAGCCTTAATCGAGCCAGAAATCGGCAGGTGACTGTCTTTTTTCAGCCACAGCTTGCCGCAGACTGTCTGCCCATTTTCTTTTTCCAGCCGCTTTTGCATCGCCGGAATGGCGGCCAGCTCTGACTCGATAATACCGCCGGTTGCGGCGGTTTCCGGGAAGGCTTTCGCCAGGTAAGGCGCAAAGCGATCCAGCCGGGCGTGCGCCTCTTTTACGTCCTGCTCTGTCAGGCCAACATGCGGTAGGCCTTCGGCGAGGGAGGTGGCTCCCGGGTTAAACCAGGTGGTTTCGTTCAGGGCGGTAAGCTCGCTAAGCAGCGGGAATTTTTCGGTTAATGCGTGCAGTTCTGTCGATTTCATAACGAGCCTCCTGGCGCTCAGATGATAAAGGAAAGCAGGAATGTGCCGGCCAGTGCAACTAAAGAAGCGATGAATGTCGCCGTGGTGTAGTACTTAAAGGTTTCATGGCGCGTGGCGCCCATCATCGCCATCAATCTTTTGCGCTGGCGGCGGATGAACTGTCGCTGAGCCCCAGCGCGGTCAGCCATCGGATAAACCAGCTGGAAGAGGAGCTGGGGATCCAGCTTTTTGTTCGCTCGCACCGTAAAGTGGAGCTGACGCATGAAGGCAAGCGGGTGTTCTGGGCGCTGAAATCGTCTCTGGATACCTGCCGGTTTGCAGCCCGGAATATGCCCGACGCTTTGAACTTCATTCCCGGCCTTCTCAGCTGCGCCACTGCACTTTGCTGCACGACCGGCAGGCTTGGAGCAATAATTCCGGCACCGACGAGTGGTACAGCTGGGCGCAGCAGTTTGGCATTGAGCTGCCGGCCTCGACGGGCATAGGCTTCGATCGCTCCGACCTGGCGGTGATTGCCGCGATGAACGACGTTGGCGTGGCGATGGGGCGAAAAAGGCTGGTGCAAAAGCGGCTGGAGCGGGGCGAGCTCATCGCCCCTTTTGGGGATAACACGTTGAAATGCCATCAGCATTACTACATTTCGACCCTTGCTGGCCGACAATGGCCGAAGATTGACGCTTTTATCAGCTGGCTTAAGGCCCTGGCCGAAGAGGCGAAATAACTTACACCGCCTCGCCATGATGCTGGAAACGCTGCGCCAGCGGCAGCCAGCAGCACAGGATCAGCACGCCCATCGCCGTCATCAGCATTCCGATGCTGTATTGCCCGGTTTGCGGCATCAGCGCGGAGAACCAGGCCATCACGCCGGAGCCGATATTTTGCAGGCCGCCAACCAGCGCGCCTGCGGTACCGGCGAGAAACGGGAACGGCTCCATCGCGCCGCTGGTCGCCAGCGGGAACAGCATACCCGCGCCGAAGAAGAACAGCGCCGCAGGCACCAGCAGCGTCCAGATATTCATGATGCCGAACCAGCCAGGGATCCACATCAAAATACCGGCGAACAGGCAGCTCAATACCGCCTGCCACATCAGGCTGGAGAAACGCACGTTCTGGCGGCCCGCATACCAGGAGCCAAAAAACGCCGCCGGAATAGGCAGAATAAACAGGATGCTGACCACCACGCCGCTCAGGCCAAGTACGCCGCCCATCAGCACGCCGGAGCAGGCTTCAAACACCGCCACGCCCGCCAGCCCGCCGACCAGCATCAGCAAATAGCAGTTAAAGGAGATATTGCCGAGCAGCATTTTGTAGCTGCGCATCAGGCGCGGTGGCGTGGCCTCCGCCGGGCGGGTTTCCGGCAGCCAGCGCCACATGGAGAACGCGACAATCGCGCACAGCAGCAGCAGGAAGCCGTAGCAGGCGCGCCAGCCCCAGACGCTGTCCAGCATCCCGCCGATAACCGGCGCCAGCAGCGGGCTCACCAGAATGCCCATGTTCAGCAGGCTGTTGGCCTGGCGTAAATCGCCGCCTTCGTAAAGGTCGCGCGGCATGGTTCTCGCCATCACCCCGGCCACCCCGGTGCCCATGCCCTGCAGGGCGCTCGCCAGCACCAGAATATGCAAATTCGTGGTAAACAACGCGCCGAGCGTGGCCAGCATGAAAATCACCATGCCGGCGAGGATCACCGGGCGGCGGCCAATGCGGTCGGAAAGCGGGCCATAGAACAGCTGCGACACGCCGTAGGTAAACAAATAGGCCGCCATCACGCGCTGGATTGCGCCGCTGCGCACGCCCATTTCATGAGCCATATCGGGAATCGAAGGGATGTAAATCGTCTGGGTCATCTGCCCGACAGCAACCAGCAGAATCAACATCATCAGCAGGTGGATATTGGCTAACTTTCTCATGGCGTCCGATCGTTTACCTGAAAAGAGAGAGAGGCTTCGCAGCGTATTTTGCTGTGTATGTTTTGAAAGCGAGAGGAATCTATCATAACCGAGGCAATAAGCCAGATGATGAGGCTGTTTTAACAGCAAATTTACGTGTTCGTTTGTAAAGCGAAAGCGGCAATTTTTATTGCCACCAAACGCCTGTTTTTGCCCCGCAACGGTGCAATCTTCGTTAACCCTCAGGGAATTACATTTGTTTACAGGTTAAATACAAATGCGTATATTTCTCATCCGCATTTGATCGTGTGCGTCTTTAATAAAAATCAAAAAAGTGCCGGCACCGGAAAATGCCGCCGCATCATAAAAATTCAAAATGAGGGTTTAACATGGCATTGGTTAACTTCTCCAGGGAACGGTGTACGTTACGGGCAGGTGGCCCATCACTGCTGGCAGCGGCCATTGCGCTGGCGCTGCTTCCTTCTGTGCAGGCAGAAGACACCATCACGGTGAACACCCAGACAGATAATCCGCTGGCCGGGCAGGCGCAGGATTACAGCGTCAAAACCACCACCACCGGCACCAAACTGCTGCTGGTCCCGCGCGATATTCCTCAGTCCGTCAGCGTTATCAGCCAGCAGCGTATGCAGGATCAAAACCTGCAAACCATCGGCGACGTGCTGGATAACACCACCGGCATCAGCACTAAGCTGGTGGACAGCAGCCGCGCCACCTACTTCGCGCGTGGCTTCTTTATCAGCAACTATGCCTACGACGACATGCCGACGCAGGTCAGCGACGTCTGGGACTTCGGCGACACCGGCTCGGATGCCGCCGTGTACGAAAATATTGAAGTGGTACGCGGCGCGGCCGGGCTGATGAGCGGCAGCGGCAACCCTTCGGCGTACATCAATATGGTGCGCAAGCATGCCGACAGCCGTGAATTTAAAGGCAACGTTTCCGCAAGCTACGGGAGCTGGGACAAGCAGCGCTATGTGGCGGATCTTTCTGCTCCGCTGAGTGAGTCCGGTAACGTGCGCGGCCGCGTGGTCACCGGCTATCAGGATAACGACACCTGGCTGGACAAAAGCCATTCCCGCAAGAAATTCATCTATGGCGTAGTGGACGCTGATTTAACCGACTCCACCACGCTTTCCGTCGGCTACGACTACCAGGAAAGCAACGACGACAGCCCGACCTGGGGCGGCCTGCCTACCTGGTATGCCGACGGCAGCCGGACACACTTCAGCCGCAGCGCCACCACCGCGCCGGACTGGGCTTACACCAACAAAGACGCCACCAAAGTGTTCGCCAACCTGGTCCAGCGCTTTGATAACGGCTGGGAGGCGCGCATCAACACGCTGCACGCCGAAACCAACTTCGACTCTAAGCTAATGTATGTCACCGGCTTCCCGGATAAAGTGACCGGGGCGGGCACCAGCGCGTACGGCGGCTGGAACCGGGGCGAGCGTAAGCAGGATTCGGTGGATGCGTTTGTGCGCGGGGGCTTCGACCTGTTTGGCCGCCAGCATGAGCTGATGTTCGGCGGCAGCTACAGCCGCCAGCGCAATCACTATGACAACGCCATGCCGAACACAGGCTTGCCTTACGGCGGCATCGCGATGGACAGCTTCTACAGCAACGTCGCGGACCCGAGCTGGTCTGCCTTCTCGCTGTACAGCAAAGACGTGGTGCGCCAGCAGGCTGCCTACACCGCAGCGCGCTTCTCGCTGGCTGACCCGCTGCACCTGATTGTGGGGGCTCGCTATACCGAATGGGATGCGGACTACAATCCGTCCACCGCGCCACAAACCAGCCTGAGCAGCAAAAAGCATGACGTGACGCCCTACGCGGGCCTGGTTTACGACATCAACGACACCTGGTCGGCCTACACCAGCTACACCTCCATCTTCCAGCCAACCGACAAGCGCGACGTTAACGGCGATTATCTCGACCCTACCACCGGGAAGAGCTACGAAGCGGGCGTGAAGGCGGACTGGTTTAACACGCGCCTGACCACCTCGCTGGCGGTGTTCCGCATCGAGCAGGATAAAGTTGCCCAGTCGCTCGGCACGCCGGTTAACGGCAATCCTGGCGAAACGGCGTATAAATCCGTGGACGGCACCGTGAGCCGCGGCGTGGAGTTCGAGCTGAACGGCGCGCTGACCGATAACTGGCAGCTCACCTTTGGCGCTTCCCGCTATGTGGCGGACGACAATAACGGCGAGGCGGTGAACCCTGACCAGCCGCGTACCACCATGAAGTTGTTTACCCGTTACCAGCTGCCGATGCTGCCGGAAGTGACCGTGGGCGGCGGCGTGAACTGGCAGGGTAAAACCTGGCAGGATGCCTACGGCCCGAATGGCAATACGCGTATTAAGCAGGGCAGCTACGCGCTGGTGGATCTCTTCACCCGCTACCAGGTGACGAAAAACTTCGCCGTACAGGGCAACATCAACAACCTGTTCGACAAAGAATATGAATCCTGGCTTTCCGATTATGTGGTTTACGGCACGCCGCGCAGCTTCTCGCTGACGGCAAACTATAGCTTCTAAGCCAGTATGCTGAATAAGACGACTTTACTTTCTTGAGAGGGCGGGCAAAGAGGGGAAAACGTAGTTTTCCCCTCTTTCTGGCGATGCGGCTTTTCTTGTGCAGGTTAAATAGTCTGAAGAGCGTCTGGCAGCGACTGGTAATAGGCCGACTTCAGTAACGCCGAGTTATGCTCATTTCTGGTGTACGGGGATTTGAAGAGGGTGGCGTATCCTGCTGATTGATTTCGTGACAGATTTCAACAACAGAGAGGTGATACGCCATGAGTAAGTCTATCCTGAAGGCTCTGCCTGAGCCAGATA
>NZ_DASYBS010000070.1:0-7936 GCF_036500665.1 Cedecea sp. | reverse complement strand
GCCAAATAAATCGACCGCTAAAGCGGCAGACCTCCGTTTTATCTCCCAGTCCTGGGTCGGCTGAGATGCGTTCCCGACGCTCTCAGCCTCCGGCCGTTCCCGACGCCCGGACCCTGGCCAGTCGGAGAGAAAACGGAGGCGATTTAAGCCGAAACCGAGCCTGGCTTTTAACCCGCAGCCACGCTGAACGTCACCGTCGCTTCAAGACCAGCAGCAACGTCCTTATCCTCGACTCTCATCGTCATCGGTATAACATGCATCAAAGAAGCATCCCCCTCTTACGCTTTGTATCACACTGTATCCACGACTCCGCCAGATACGCCACCATGCAAAAAGGGCGGTTTGGAAAACACGCCGCCTACAATCCCATGATGTGATAACCGAACATTTCATAACGGCTTCGGAGAAAACATCATGTCCAACAAACTGACCCTGACTGCGCTGATTGCTCCCCTTTCCCTGTCCGTCGTTTTCGCCTGCCACGCAGAAGCGGCGGGCGTTGATTTCAAACAGATAAAGCAAATCAACGCGGGCGTACTGAGCGTCGGTTATCTCGATCTCGGCCCAAAAGACGGCCAGCCGGTCATTCTGCTGCACGGCTGGCCTTACGACATCAACAGCTTTGGCGCCGTGGCACCTGAGCTGGCAAAACAGGGTTACCGGGTTATCGTGCCTGAGCTGCGTGGCTTCGGCAGCACCCGCTTCCTTTCCCCTTCCACGCCCCGCAACGGCGAGCCTGCCGCGCTGGCTCAGGATACGGTTGCGCTGTTGGACGCATTACATATCAAACAGGCCATTTTCGGCGGGTATGACTGGGGCGCACGCACGGCGGACATTGTGGCGGCGCTGCACCCCGACCGAGTGAAAGCGCTGGTGTCGGTCAGCGGATACCTAATCAGCAGCCAGGAAGCCGGGAAAAAACCGCTGCCGCCGCAGGCCGAACTGCAATGGTGGTATCAGTTCTACTTCGCCACTCCACGCGGCGCGGCAGGCTACGAGAAGAATACCCATGAGTTCGCCAGATTGATCTGGCAGCAGGCTTCGCCGGGCTGGAAGTTCAGCGACGAAACCTTTAACACCAGCGCCAAATCGCTGGATAACCCCGATCACGTCGCCATTACGCTGAGCAACTATCGCTGGCGCCAGGGGCTGGAAAACGGCGAGCAGAAATACGCGGCGGATGAGAAAAAGCTGGCCGCACTGCCGGACATCACCGTACCGAGCATCACGATTGAAGGCGACAATAACGGCGCGCCACATCCGGCACCGGCAGCGTATGCCGCGAAATTTACCGGCAAATATGAACACCGCACCTTCAGCGGCAATATAGGCCACAACCCACCGCAGGAAGCGCCGGAAGCGTTTGTGAAGGCAGTAGTAGATGCCGGTAAGCTGTAGTAAAAAAAGAAGCGCAGCCGTTCACTAATGAACGGCTATGCTAGTTTTACCCTTCATTTTTAGCGCCGGGAGCACCAGGTGGAACACATCGATCATATTCTCGTGGTGGACGACGACCGCGATATTCGCGAGCTTATCGTCAGCTATCTGGAAAAATCAGGCTACCGGGCAAGCGGCGCGGCAAACGGCAAGGAGATGCGTGCCGTGCTGGACAAGCAGCACGTCGACTTAGTGGTGTTGGACGTGATGATGCCCGGCGATGACGGGCTGACGCTGTGCCGCCAGCTGCGCAGCGATAAACATAAAGACCTGCCAGTCCTGATGCTAACCGCCAGAAACGAAGATACCGACAGGATCCTCGGCCTGGAGATGGGTGCAGATGACTACGTGGTTAAGCCTTTTGTCGCCCGCGAGCTGCTGGCGCGGATCAAAGCGATCCTCCGCCGCTTCCGCGCGTTGCCGCCCAATTTGCAGGTGACCGAAGCGGGCAGGATCATCGCTTTCGGCGAGTGGAAGCTGGATACTTCCGCTCGCCACTTGATTGATTTACAGGGCACGATCGTTGCGCTGAGCGGCGCGGAATACCGCCTGCTGCGCGTGTTTTTGGATCATCCGCAGCGCGTGTTGACGCGCGATCAGCTGCTAAACCTGACGCAAGGCCGCGATGCCGAGCTGTTCGAGCGCTCTATTGATTTGCTGGTCAGCCGCGTGCGACAGCGCTTAAACGAGGATGCACGTACCCCGGCCTACATCAAAACCGTGCGTAGCGAAGGCTATGTGCTTTCCGTTCCCGTCACCATCGTTGAGGCGCGAGAATGAGGCTGTGGCCCCGCTCCCTGCTGTCCCGGCTGTTTCTCATCGTTCTCGTCGGCCTGCTGCTGGCTAACGGCCTGACCCTGGCGCTGACCACTCTTGAGCGAATGAACAGCGCCCGCAGCGTGATGCTGGATAACCTGCAAAACAACGTTTCCACCAGCGTGGCTATCCTCGACAAGCTAGCGGCCAATGAGCGCCCCGCCTGGCTGGACAGGCTTGCCCGGGAAAACTATCACTATATTCTTGGCCCTGGTACGCCAGGAAAGCCGCCTGCCGACGAACGTTCGAAAGATGCCATTGCTTCGCTGAAAGAGGCGCTGGGCGAGCGCTACAGGCTGACTTTCACCGCCATTCCCGGCATGCGTTCCCATATTCAGGCCCATTTGACGCTGGCCGACGGCTCGCCGCTGACCATCGACCTTACGCCGCGTATGCCGCCGATTGAAAGCTGGCTGCCGGTGGTGATTGCTATTCAGCTGGTGCTACTGGCGCTTTGTGCCTGGTTTGCCGTGCGCCAGGTGGTACTGCCGTTTACCCGCTTTACCCGCGCCGTTGAAGCGCTGGAGCCGGCCAGCACAAGTCCGACGGCGATGCAGGAAAGCGGCCCGATTGAGGTTGAACACGCGGCAAAAGCATTTAACGCGATGCAGGCGCGAATCCAGGGACACCTGAAAGAGCGCACTCAGATCCTGGCGTCTATTTCACATGACCTGCAGACGCCCATCACCCGCATGAAGCTGCGCCTTGAGATGAGCGATGAGCCGGAGCTGCGCGACAAACTGATGCAGGATCTGGATAACATGACGCATCTGGTGCGCGAGGGAATCGCCTATGCGCGGTCGTCAGAAAGCCTGGAAGAAACGCCGCAGCGCCTTGAGCTTCGGGCTTTTGTGGACAGCATTGCCTGCGACTATCAGGACGTCGGTAAAGCGGTGGCGTTTACTGCCCCGGAGGCGGCGCTTCCTCTTTCAACTCGCCCCCAGGCGCTGCGCCGCATCCTGACCAATCTGCTGGATAATGCGCTGAAGTTTGGCACCGCCGCTGACGTCAGCCTGAGCAAAGAAGCAAACCAGGTCACGCTGACGGTTACCGATAACGGCCCGGGGATCCCCGAAGAGGAGCTGGGCGCCGTTTTACAGCCTTTTTACCGCGTGGAAAGCTCCAGAAACCGCGACACCGGCGGCACCGGGCTTGGTCTGGCGATTGCCGCCCAGCTTGTCGGTCAGCTTGGTGGAAAGTTAACGCTCACCAACCAGCCGCAGGGCGGGCTGAAGGCCGGCATCACGCTGCCTGTCTCCTGATTGTATCGCTCTGTATGCGGCTAAGCGGCCGACAAACAAACTGACAATCAGGGCGGTTTTCCCACACATCACGAACACATCAGGCGGGTTAAATAGCCTGAAATCATCCTGTAACCGTGAGGTGTGTTATGCCCGTTCTGATTGCCTTTCTTGGCGGTATGCTCAGTTTATTAAGTCCCTGTACGCTGCCCGTCATTCCCTTGCTTTTCGCCGCATTTCGCGGTCAAAAACGCCAAATCATCGCCCTGCTTGCCGGCATGGTGGTCATGTTTACCGCCGTCGCTTTGCTGGTTGGCGCTGCCGGGGAGTGGATCGTGAAGGCCACGCTGGTTGGCCGCTGGATTGCGCTGGCGATGCTGGCGCTTGCCGCGTTGACGCTTATCTTCCCCGTGCTTGCCGAACGCCTGATGCGGCCTGCGGTGCAGTTGGGGAACGCTATCAATAACCAAAGCAACCGCACTCGCGGCATGCTGTCCGCTTTTTTGGCGGGGCTTGCAGTGGGGCTGCTCTGGTCTCCCTGCGCCGGACCGATTTTGGGGGCCATTCTCGGCATCAGCCTGTCCGGCTCTTCGGCGGTAACCACCGGCCTGCTGCTAGCGGCCTACGGCAGCGGCTGCGCGCTGATGCTGGCGCTGCTGTGGTTCTGCGGTCATCGGCTGCTGGCTCGCCTGCGTGAGAAAATGGCGCTGATGGCGCAGCTTCGGCGTGTGGCGGGCGTAGCAATGCTGGCCACCGTGGCGTTTATCGCCTCCGGCACCACGGCGGTGCTGCAAAACGCCAACGGCTTCGGCGCGAAGCTGGAGCAGCACCTGCTGGCGCTTTCCCCAACCGCTGCGTCAGCACCGAAGCTACAGCCCATCGCGGATACCGCACCTACCAGCGCGATGCCGCCGCTTTCCGGAGGAACAGCCTGGATTAACAGCCCGCCGCTGACGCCAGAGGCGCTAAAAGGCAAAGTCGTGCTTATCGATTTTTGGACCTTCGACTGCATTAACTGCCAGCACGCGCTGCCGCACGTCCGCGAATGGGCCAACAAGTATAAAGATCGGGGCCTGGTGGTGATTGGCGTGCATACGCCGGAGTACCCGTGGGAGAAAGATCTCGATTCGGTGAAAAAGGCGGTGGGCAAATGGCAACTGCCTTACCCGGTCGTCACCGACAACAACTATCAGATCTGGAACGCCTTCGGTAACCAGTACTGGCCAGCCCATTATTATTTCGACGCTCGCGGACAGCTGCGCAATGTCTCCTTCGGCGAGGGCAACTACGAACAGCAGGAGCAGGTTATTCAGAAGCTGCTGAAGGAGGCTCGCGCCTGATTTTGCCTTCGGGGAGGCGGGAATATGACTCTCATCACATTCGCCGCACTCCCCTTTTCCCTTTTGCTCCGCGACGGCTAAATTAGAACTCATCCGACCACATAAAAATAATTCGTTACCCTAGATAATTCGAGTTGCAGGTAGGCGGCAAGTGAGTGAATACCCAGGAGCTTACATAAAGTAAGTGACTGGGGTTCAGGAGTGCAGCCAACACCCCTGCAGCTTGAAGTATGACGGGTATACATTTTGGAACCGATTATGAGCTACTCGTCGCTGCTTGCCCCGCTGGATCTTGGCTTCACCACTTTGAAAAACCGCGTGCTGATGGGCTCGATGCACACCGGGCTGGAAGAGCTGCCGGACGGTGCTGAGCGCCTCGCGGCTTTCTATGCCGAGCGTGCCCGCCACGGCGTGGCGCTGATTGTCACCGGCGGGATTGCCCCTTCGGCCTCCGGCGTGACCATCGCCCACGGTGCGGTACTGAACGATAAAAGCCAGCTGGCGCATCACCAGATTGTGACCGATGCGGTTCACCGTGAAGGCGGCAAAATTGCCCTGCAGATCCTGCATACCGGTCGCTACAGCTATCAGCCTAAGCTGGTCGCGCCTTCGGCCATTCAGGCGCCGATCAACCCGTTTAAACCTCACGAGCTGAGCCACGAAGAAGTCTTAACGCTGATTGAGGACTTCGCCCACTGCGCGAGCCTTGCGCGGGAAGCCGGGTATGACGGCGTGGAGGTCATGGGTTCGGAAGGCTATCTGATTAACCAGTTTTTAGCGGTGCGGACTAACCAGCGCGACGACGAATGGGGCGGTGACTACGAGCGCAGAATGCGCTTTGCCGTTGAGGTCGTCCGTGCCGTGCGGGAACGGGTTGGCAAAGAATTTATTATTATCTATCGCCTGTCGCTGCTCGACCTGGTGGAAGGCGGAGGCAACTTTGACCAGGCCGTGACGCTCGCCAAAGCGATAGAAAAAGCAGGTGCGACGCTGATTAATACCGGCATCGGCTGGCATGAAGCCCGTATTCCTACCATTGCTACATCCGTGCCGCGCGGCGCGTTTAGCTGGGTAACCAAAAAACTGAAAGGCCACGTCGCGCTGCCGCTGGTGACGACCAACCGAATCAATACCCCGGAAACCGCCGAGCAAATTCTGGCCGACGGCGATGCGGATATGGTGTCAATGGCGAGACCTTTCCTTGCCGACCCTGAATTTGTCTCCAAGGCCGCTGCGAACCGGGCCGATGAAATCAATACCTGCATCGGCTGCAACCAGGCCTGCCTCGATCAGATTTTCGCCGGCAAAGTCACCTCCTGCCTGGTGAACCCACGCGCCTGCCATGAAACCAAAATGCCGGTTGTACCAACCACGAGGCCGAAGCGTCTTGCGGTTGTCGGCGCAGGCCCTGCCGGGCTGGCTTTTGCGGTCAACGCCGCCGGACGTGGCCATAACGTCACGCTGTTTGACACCGCGGCGGAGATTGGTGGGCAGTTTAATATCGCCAAACAGATCCCCGGCAAAGAGGAGTTTTTCGAAACGCTGCGCTACTACCGCCGGATGCTGGACATCACCGGCGTGGACGTTCGCCTTAATCAATACGTTGAGCCCGAGAAGCTGAGCGGCTACGACGAGGTGGTACTGGCCTGCGGCATTGAGCCGCGCCTGCCGGAGATCGAAGGCATCGGGCACCCGAAGGTGCTGAGCTATATCGAAGTATTGCGCGACAAAGCGCCGGTGGGCAAACGCGTCGCGGTGATTGGTGCGGGCGGCATTGGCTTTGATACTTCGATGTACCTGAGCCAGGAAGGGGCGTCCACCAGCCAGAGCATCGCCGAGTTCTGCGTGGAATGGGGGATTGATACCAGCCTGCAAACCTCTGGCGGCCTGCGCCCTGAAGGGCCGAATCTGCATAAAAGCCCGCGCAGTATTTTCCTGCTGCAGCGTAAAACCAGCAAGCCGGGCGAGGGCCTGGGCAAAACCACCGGCTGGATCCACCGCGCCACGTTGCTGGCGCGCGGCGTGAAAATGCTGGCGGGCGTAAGCTACGAACGCATTGACGATGCCGGGCTGCACATCACCGTTGGCGGAGAGCCACAGCTGCTGGAAGTGGATAACGTGATTATTTGTGCCGGGCAGAATCCGCGCCGCGAACTGGCTGAACCTTTACAGGCTATGGGTAAAACCGTGCATTTGATTGGCGGGGCCGATGTGGCAATGGAGCTGGATGCCCGGCGCGCGATTGCGCAGGGTACCCGTTTAGCGCTGGAAATTTAGTACGTTTCCCGCTTTCACTGCCCGACCTGGGCAAAATTAATATACCAGGTTGTGGCAGTGAAGTTGTCGAATGTTATTTCTGATACTGGAAACATTAAATTACTTTTCGTCAAGCCTTTATCAAACCCGCTACGTTACCGCTTCCTTATCCCATAAGTAGATCCTGCTCACAATAATATTCCTTCGCCAGCAATATATACCTGCCACCGCAACTTTATATCTCTCCATCCCCTTCCTATAGTCAGGCGCACAAACCACATCGGCAGAATTTAAAACCATAAAAATTTATATATCAAGACCATGCATCTATAAATAAAACATTTGTCGATATATATATTCAAAAAAAATAAAATCAGTAGGATTCAGATCCTGAAAATTCGTTTCATCCGTGCAATTATAAAAATAGCGTTTACGTGGCACGGGTGGATGAAAAGAAAAAGGACAACAAGGAGCGACAATGAATAACAATGGAACACTTCTGCATAACCACATTACGATCATGACGCAGAACAACTTTTTGCGTCATGGTGTAATCTCTTTTATGAGAGATATTCACGCATCAGATATACATACCGACGTTAAAAAAATCGTTTTTATTGATGTTTGTAGCCTGAAGTGGTAATGCCTTCAATCGATAGAATTTTCTGGTAATCTTCCGGTATTTGAGGTTTTTCTTTGGCTACCGTTACTGTTCATTGCCCTCGATGCCATTCAGACGAAGTTTATCGCCATGGCCGCAGTTCTTCCCAACACGAACGCTTTCGTTGCCGGACATGTGGCCGGGTTTTCCAGCTGGCCTATACCTATGAAGCCCGAAAACCCGGT
>NZ_DASYBS010000069.1:0-8558 GCF_036500665.1 Cedecea sp. | reverse complement strand
CGGTAAACCCACCGGCCATCACCCAAACATTCGGGGTCGTTCGCGATTCGTTCCCGACGATCGCTCTCTTTCGCTGCTCCCGGCAGCTCAACCCCGCCTGAGTTGGGTCATAACCGGGGGCGATGAGAGCCGGGAACAAGGACGTGGCTGTGAGATTTGAAGCGACTGTGACGTTATGTGTGGCTGCGGGTAAAAAGCAAGGCTTGGTTCCGGCTTAAATCGCCTCGGTTTTCTCTCCGACTGGCCAGGGTCCGGCCGTCGGGAACGGCCGGAGGCTGAGAGCGTCGGGAACGCATCTCAGCCGACCCAGGACTGGGAGATAAAACGGAGGTTTACCGCTTTAGCGGTTGGTTTATTTGGCCGGGAGTCCGGGGTCTCGGGGGAATGACGGTGATTCTCCCGAGACGTTCACCGGTGCGGTGGCTACACATATAACAGGGCTGGAGGTGAACGGAATATTATCCGGTCCAACATAATCATGAAAAAGGGCAACCTAGAACGCCGTCTCTAACTCATCCAACACGTTGTATTCGTCGTCCACCAGCAGCAGCGCTTTCCACTTATCAAACGTCAGGCACGGATGCGAGGTGCTGAACATCAGAATATCGCCGACCTGCACATCCGCGCCCGGCTTGAGTTTCAGCATCGCGTGTTGATCCATAATTCCGGTGGTTTCGAGGGTTTCGGACGGCGATGCCAGCGGCTTGCCCTGGCGGTAGTGTGCTATCGGCTGCGGCAGGCCTGCATCAAACGCGCTGTCTCGCTTGCCAAAATTCACGATTGCCCGGTCGCTTTCCGGGACCGATTGCACCATGGCTACCAGCTCCAGCGCGGAAACCAGATCGCCGCCAAGATCGCAGGCGATCCGATCGCGCGCGATCAGCTGCTCCTGAGCTTCCTGATAGATACCGCCGTCGTGGGTGATGTAGCAGCCGGGCCGGATCGCAATGCGGCAGTTGGCCGGTTTTTCTGCGGCGAGCCAGATATTGCACACTACGTCATACCAGACCGAGCCTGCGCCGGTTAACAGAAATTCGCCGTCGACATAGCGCTCCATCCGGCAGGCTAATGCCGCCGCGTCTTGCAGCAGTGCTTCTATTTTTGGCTGTGGATTTTCGCCGTGCAGCACGCCTTCGTACAGCTCCAGGCCGCGTAAACGCAGGCCGGGTAACTCAGCCACATGTTTTGCCAGCGCCAGTGCCTGTTCCGTGCTGCGACAGCCACAGCGACCGCCGGGCACGCCCAGCTCAATCAGCACGTCGAGGGTTTGGCCCTGCTGGCTAAAGAAGTCTGACAGGGCGCGGGCGTTCGCCTCGCTGTCTACGCAGCAGATGTAGTCGACAGAAGCGTGTTTGTTCTTCAGCTTCGACACCAACGCCATGTTCGCTTTGCCCACCAGCTGATTAACCATCAGCACGCGGTTGATGCCGGCGGACATCGCGATGCTGGCCTGCCATGCGCTGCCTACGCCGATGGCCCATGCCCCCGCTTTTTGCTGCTGTTGGAAGATCCACGGCGTCATGGTCGTTTTCCCATGCGGCGCCAGCGAAACGCCGCGCGCGTTGGCATAGTCCTGCATCCATCGGATGTTGTTTTTCAGGGCTGATTTTTTGATCAGGGCGGCGGGCAGACAGACCTCTTCATTGAGGACATTGGCAGAGGAATGCATGGGGGCGGACTTATGAGGGACGAGGTTAATCTCCTGGTATTTCATAACGTATTATCTCCGGGGTTATTCTATCTTTCAGATTAAGTATCATTTTTAACTTGATGTTATTTATATTGTTTATTTGCATTCATGCTATTTAATGAATAAAAGTATCATTGATTTGCAAGGGTTTTGTTTAGTTTTTCACTGTTTTTATGGCTTGTAAATGGTTAACTTGCACGCAGATTATGACGGGCGTGAGGCGCAGATGAAGTTCGATTATCTCTTCAGGAATGTCACCGTGATGGATGGCTCAGGTGGTGCGGAATATCTGGCTGATGTGGCGGTGCAGGGCGAGCGTATTGCCGACATTGCACCCAGGATCACCGCTGAGGCCACGCATGAAATCGACGGCCGCGGGCGCGTATTAGCGCCGGGGTTTATTGATGTTCACACGCATGACGACATCAACGTGATCCGTTTTCCCGAATATCTGCCGAAAATTAGCCAGGGCGTCACCACGGTTATCGTCGGCAACTGCGGCATCAGCGCGGCGGGGGCAACGATTAACTCGCAGGTGCCTGACCCGATGAACCTGTTGGGTGAGGCGCACCAGTTTGTCTATCCCACCGTTGAGGCGTATGCGCATGCCGTGGAGCAGGCGCGGCCGGCCATTAACGTCGGCACGCTTGTCGGCCATACCGCGCTGCGTAATAACCAGATGGATGACCTGTTCCGCCCGGCGACGCAGGAAGAGATCCTCGCCATGCGCGAGCAGCTTAAGCTGGCTCTGCAGCAGGGCGCGCTGGGATTGAGCACCGGGCTTGCCTATGCCAGCGCGTTCCAGTCCACCACCGAAGAGGTGATGGCGCTGGCGGAGGAACTGGCGGCGGAGAAGGGGATTTACACCACGCATTTGCGCTCTGAGTTTGAGCCGATTCTCGACGCGTTGGATGAAGCGTTTCGCATTGGCCGCCACGGAAACGTGCCGGTGGTGGTCTCGCACCACAAATGCGCCGGGGCGAAGAACTGGGGGCGCACGGTCGAAACGCTGAAGCTGTTCGATAAGGTGCGCGAGCAGCAGGACGTTTCCTGCGACTGTTACCCTTATTCCGCCAGCTCTTCGACGCTGGATATGAAGCAGATCACCGATGAGTTCGAGATCGTCATCACCTGGTCCGAGCCGCATCCGGAGGTCGCCGGGCAGTCGCTGAAGCAAATTGCCGAGGGCTGGTCGATGTCACTTCACGAAGCGGGAAAATTACTGATGCCCGCAGGCGCGATTTATTACAACCTGGACGAGCAGGACGTGCGGCGCGTGCTGCGCTACCCGGCAACGATGGTAGGGTCAGACGGGCTGCCGAACGACCCGATGCCGCATCCTCGCCTGTGGGGGGCGTTCCCACGCGTGCTGGGGCACTACAGCCGCGACGAAAAGCTTTTCCCGCTGACGCAGGCGGTGCATAAGATGACGGGGATGTCGGCGGCGCGGTTCCAACTGCCCGAACGTGGCCTGGTGAAGCGCGGCTATTATGCCGATCTGGTGTTGTTCGACCCGGCGACGGTGCGGGATGTGGCGAGCTTCAGTAACCCGAAACAGCCCGCCGCCGGCATTGAAGCGGTGATGGTGAACGGGGTGATGAGCTACGGGCTCGAGCAGAAAGTGATTGGCCGGGCGGGGCGGTTCCTGCGTCGGCAGAAGTGAATATAACTTTCCCCTCACCCCGGCCCTCTCCCCAGCGAGGAGAGGGGGAAAAACGAGATAAAATCTGGTGAGAGGGAATATGTACCTTCGTCCCCTCTCCCTTCCTGGGAGAGGGTTAGGGTGAGGGTAAACAGATCAACAAGGAGCAATGATGAGCATTAAACGTTATGGCGTTGGCGGCAGTACCGGCACCGGCGGGCAGCCGCTGCCGTTTGCAAAAGCTGTCGAAGCGGCCGGGTGGCTGTATGTATCCGGCCAAACGCCGATGAAGGACGGCGAAGTGGTGGAAGGGGGAATTGTCGACCAGTCGCGGCTGGCGATTCAAAACTGTGTGGATATTATGACGGAAGCGGGTTACACCCTGGCGGACGTGGTTCACGTGAAGGTGTACCTGACCGACGCCCGCTATTTTCAGTCCTTCAATAAAGTGTTCCGCGACTTCTTCGGCGACCATCCGCCGGCCCGCGTGTGCTGCGTGGCTGACCTGGTGGTGGACTGTAAAGTGGAAGTGGACGTGACCTGCTACCGTGCCGACCGGGGCTAATCGCCGAGCGGCTGCCTGTCTGCCCCGCCGCGATGGCTGTCCAGCGCCAGCTTGATGCGGCGTAGCCGGTCCTTCGCCTGGCTTTTGTTGGCCATCGCCAGTTCGGTGGCCAGCACGTCAATCATCGCCAGCATCGCGTAGCGCGAGGTGCTCGGCTTAAAAATGTAGTCGTTCTCACGAATAATCAGCGGCAGCACGATGTCTGCCTGCTCCGCCAGCGGCGTACCCTGCGGGGTAATGGCGACGATTTTTGCGCCGTACTGGCGCGCAATAGCCGCGCTTTCCACTACTTCTGGCGTATAGCCTCCCAACGACAGGGCCACAACAACATCGTTAGAGGCCACCGAGGCCGCCATCATTCTAGCCAGAAGACCGTCGCTTTGGCTCACCACCGGCAGGCCGAGGCGAAACAGGCGAAACTGCAGCTCCTGTGCGCAAATCGTCGACCCGCCGCCCATGCCCAGCGCCAGGATTTGCCGCGCATTGCTCAACCAGGTCACGGCCTTGTTCAGCGATTCCGGGTTTAGCGCACGGCGGTTGATATCCAGCACGTTGATGATGGTTTCGTAGATGCCCTGCACGCCCTCCAGGTCCGGCACATCAAGAATAAATCGTTGGCCCACCGCCAGCGACTGGGCCAGTTTGACCTTGAGTTCTCGCACATCTTTGCAGCCGATGGCGCGGGCAAAGCGGGTAATGGAGGCCTGGCTGGTTTGCGTCTGACGCGCCATTTCCGAAATCGGCAGCGCGGCGGCGGCCTGCACATCGTCCAGAATAAACTGTGCGATGCGCTTTTCGGTGGCGGTCAGCTCAACGAAGCGGTCGGTGATGCAGGAGATAATATCGATGGTGTAGCTCATGGCGCGACCCTGGTACTTGTGCAAAAAACGGAAGGTACTTTGTACCATAAAATCGTTACCTGGGTCGCTTCACGCTGGTTCAGGATGGCTCGCTTATCGCTTCCATTCGCCGCTGCCCGATTGTGGCTCGAATAAACGCGGCGATAAATACCAGGGCCGAGAGCACGACGATAGTCGGCGCGGGCGCGCTGTCGATAAAGAATGAGAGATAGACGCCGAGGAAGGACGTCACGATAGCCTGCCCAAGCGCGACCAGCATCATGCCTTTAAAGGTGCGCGTCAGCAGCGAAGCGATAGCGCCTGGCGCGATAAGCAGGGAAATCGCGAGGATAATCCCCACCGCCTTTAGCGCCGCGACGATGGTCAGCGAGACCAGGCAGAGCAGGCTGTAGTTCAGCAGCTTAACGTTCAGGCCGGAAACCTGCGCCTGAATAGGATCGAAGGCATGCAGCAGCAAATCCCGCCATTTTAGCCCCACTATAATCACCGTTAGCAGCACGATAGCGCCCGTTTGCAGAATATCGCTGTAGCTTACGCCCAACATGTCGCCAAACAGAATGTGGTCGAGATGGATATCTGGTTTCAGGTAGACGTAAAGCACCAGGCCCACGCCGAACATGCCGGAGAAGACGATGCCCATCACCGTATCGCGCTTGATGCGGCTGTTGTCCTGCAGGTAACCGGTGGCAAAGGCACAAAACAGCCCGGCCACGAACGCGCCGAGGCCCAGCGGCAGGCCCACCATCCAGGCGATCACCACGCCGGGGAACACCGCGTGACTCATGGCATCGCCCATCAGCGCCCAGCCTTTTAGCACCAGGAAGCAGGAAAGCAGCGCGCAGGGGATGGCGACCAGCGTGGTCATGGTCAGGGCGTTGATCATAAAGCCAAACTGGAAGGGGGAAAGCAGCGTCTCTAACAGGCTCATGGCGTTTGCTCCAGGCTCAGGCGCGCGCGCCGACGGTTAGCCAGCAGGCCGTGTTTGGGCGCAAACACGAAGGCCAGCAGGAAGATAAGCGTTTGCAGTACCACGATAATCCCGCCGGTGGCGCCGTCGAGGAAGTAGCTTATCCAGGTGCCGAATGCGCTGGTAAACGTGCCTAACGTGACGGAAATAATCAGCAGCTTAGGAAAGCGGTCGGTCAGCAGATATGCCGTCGCGCCCGGCGTCACCACCATGCAAATCACCAGAAATGCGCCGACGGTTTGCAGCGCCGCCACGGTGGTCGCAGAAAGCAGGGTGAAGAATAATCCTTTGAGCCACAGCGGGTTAAGGCCGATGGAGCGGGCATGGTTTTCGTCGAAGAAGGTCACCATCAGGTCTTTCCACTTCAGCAGCAGGATCGCCAGCGAGACAAAACCGATAATTGCCAGCTGCACGATATCCGACGGGGCGATGGCGAGAATATTGCCGAGCACGATGGTCTGAATGTTCACCGACGTCGGGTTGAGCGACACCATAAACAGCCCGAGGCCAAAGAATGACGAAAAGATAAGGCCAATAATGGTGTCTTCACGCAGGCGCGTGCGCTGGTTTAAAAACAGCATGGTGCCTGCGGCGAGGCCGCCGGAGAAAAATGCGCCGATGGAAAACGGCAGGCCGAGCATATAAGCGCCGGCAACGCCTGGGACGATAGAGTGGGAAAGGGCGTCACCGATAAGCGACCAGCCTTTTAGCATCAGGTAGCAGGAGAGAAAGGCGCATACGCCGCCGACCAGCGCCGAAACCCAGATGGCGTTGAACATATAACCATAGCTAAACGGTTCAAGCAGGACGGACATTACGGCTCCCCTTTTAACGCTGCGCCGTGGATAAACGGCCTTTCGTCGTCGGTGAGCACGCTGGTTTCTTTCCCGGTTAAGGTGACGTGGCGCAGCACGCCGCTGAAGGCCAGCTCCAGGTTTGCCTGGGTAAAGGTGACGTCGGTAGGGCCGCAGGCCAGCACGGTGCCTTTCACCAGCACGGTGTAGTCGCAATAATCGGTAACGGCGCCGAGGTTATGGGTCGACACCAGCATGGTGCGGCCTTCATCGCGCAGTTCGCGCAGCAGGCTGATGATCTGCTCTTCCGTTTTCACGTCCACGCCGGTGAACGGCTCGTCCAGCAGGATCACCTGGCCGTCCTGGGCTATCGCACGGGCGAGGAACACGCGTTTTTTCTGCCCGCCGGACAGCTCGCCTATTTGGCGCTTGCGGAACTCGCTCATCCCGACGCGGGCGAGGGCGTTTTCAACCGCCAGCTTGTCTGCCTTACCGGGAATGCGCAGCATGCCCATGTGGCCGAAGCGGCCCATCATCACCACATCTTCAACCAGCACCGGGAACGTCCAGTCCACGTCCTCGGACTGCGGGACATAGGCCACCAGGTTGTTGCGTAGCGCCTTGCGCGTGGGCATATCCAGAATCGAAATGTTGCCGCTGGCAAGGTGCACAAAGCCCATGATCGCTTTAAACAGCGTGGACTTCCCTGAACCGTTGACCCCAACCAGCGCCGCTATGGTGCCGGTCGGGATTTCAAAGCTGGCCGCCCGCAGCGCGGTATGGCCATTGCGCCAGGTGACGCTGGCGTTCTGAACGACGATTCCGGCACGACGGCTCATTTTTTCAGCCCTTCATTGATGCCGTTAACGACAGTGCTGGTGGTGACGCGAAGCAGGTCAAGGTAGGTCGGGACCGGGCCGTTTGCCGCGCTCAGGGAGTCGACATACAGCACGCCGCCGTAATGCGCGCCGGACTCACGTGCCGCCTGGCGAGCGGGCTTGTCGGAAATGGTACTTTCGCTGAAGATCGTCGGTATATGGTATTTACGAATGCTGTCGATCACTTTGCGCACCTGCTGCGGCGTTCCCTGCTGATCGGCGTTGATCGGCCACAGATAGAGCTCCTTCAGGCCAAAGTCGTTGGCGAGATAGGAGAACGCGCCTTCGCTGGTGACCAGCCAGCGCTTATCCGCCGGAATTTTTGCCAGCTCGTTGCGCAGGGGCTCGATGGTCTGCTGAATTTTCTGCTTGTAGGCTTCGGCGTTGCGGGTATAGGCCGCGGTATTGTCCGGATCGTATTTGACGAATGCATCCCGGATGTTATCGACGTAGATCAGCGCATTTTGCGGTGACATCCATGCGTGAGGGTTAGGTTTGCCGTTATAAGGGCCTTCGGTGATGCCCGTGGGCTGAATGCCGGTGGTGACAACGACTTCAGGGACGCCTTTCAGATGCTGATAAAACTTCGCGAACCAGAGTTCGAGGTTCAGCCCGTTGGTCAAAATTAGCTGCGCGCCCTGCGCCCGGCGAATGTCTCCCGGCGTGGGCTGGTATTCATGAATTTCAGCCCCCGGCCTGGTGATGGACTCTACGTCGGCGGCGTCCCCGGCCACGTTCTGCGCCATATCGGCGATGATGGTAAAGGTGGTTACCGCCTTAAATTTTGCCTGTGCCTGTGCGGCGCTAAACAGCATTGCCAGTGCGGCGGCAGCAGCCACAATACTCTGCGTTAACTTCAGTTTCCCGGGCATCGTCTTCCCTCACGAGTGATTATAGATTCATCGTTTATAGCAAATGCTATAAAACATAGCTGCTGCTATAATTAAATGCAAATAATTATCATTTGTGTGATTTAAAGGTGGGGATAGGCCTTGTCGGATTTTAATTGCAAGACTCTGCTGTTTATGTCGGATTGGCTAAGGTTCCGTTCACCTGCAGATCGATTTCCCCTGCACGTTCAGAGTACGGTGAACGTGTCCGGGGGATAACGCCATCCCCCGAACAGCCCCGGCGCCCGGCGAGCTCATCGCCGCTAAAGCGG
>NZ_DASYBS010000068.1:0-9003 GCF_036500665.1 Cedecea sp. | reverse complement strand
CGGCAGCGGGCAAAAGGTCGCCGTGGGCAGGATCCGGAACGGACCGCCCCTTAACGGGTTTCACAAACATTTATTTTTCCAGGCAGGTTTCAGGGAAAGGTTAATTCGGTGTGATGCTCAATACGCCCGTCTGGCCCGTCTGGCCCGTCTCCCGGGTTGATAAAATCAACATCGATACTGAGCGTTTTCAGGTCGTCCAGGGCGTTAAGATCGTTCTGCTGCCGCGTGTCTTCCTCTGTAATTTCGTACTTCACAGTAAAATCAAACTGGTAATAAAGCTCGAACCGGTTCATATCCAGCAGCATGCCGCCGGCATAAACAATCTCGTGGGCATCTGGATCCGGCTCCCACCCGAGCAACGCCTTCCACACTTCGGCCCGAACATCGTGGACAGCATCAAAGGATGCCCACTGCCCCTTTTCGTCGCGCTCATTACTCAGCACCACGATAACGGAAAAGCCTTCGGTTAGATCCTGCCAGTAATCGGTCCGGGCCTTCTGTTCACCGGTTGCGTCCTCTGCCGGCACAACGTATGCCGCCGGCAGTCTGAGCTTCCCGGCGTCAGGAATTGCCTTAAACTGCGCGGCACCACCCACGCGATTTTCAAAGCGCAGGCATCGGACGCGCAGTGCGGCCACAATCGGCGTCAGTTTCATTATTTTTTCCTTTTTTGCGGGCGAAGGGCTTTACGCAGCTCGCCAGACAAGATGTACCGCGTCCAGCTACGACGGCGTTCCAGTACCTCAACCATATAGTTATTACGCGGGGCAACACGCCAGCCACTGCCGCCGGACGCGCCGCGGTGGTGCCCTTTTTTACGCTTAGCCCCACGGCGCACGCCATAGAACAGAAACGCAGGATAAAACGCTCCATTTATATGGCGGTTCCCTTCCCCGTTCTTCTGGTTAGGTGCAATCTTCACCATCAATCCGGCGCGGCGCTTTGATGCCCGTGGAACGTAATAGCCAATTGAGCGGGCCAGCTTGCCCGTGCGGTAAGCCGGGTTTTCTCCCGGAGCAGAGCGACCGCGGCGCATCACCAACCGCCGCGCGTCTCGCATATGCACCTGACCAATTTTCACAAATGCCCGACGCATCCTGGCCCGGTTAAATACCAGTTCATCAGGTTGTTCAAAATCAACGTGTAAAAATGCTTTCCGCGGCATAGCCCGGCCCTCGATCCGCACGCAATTCTTCGCACTCCAGCAGCAAATAACGGCGCTTGCTGTTCAGGTCACGAACACGCTTAACGCGGAACACCTGGCCGTCCTGGACAACCTCATGATCGGCAGTAATGCCACGCCTGAAACGGATTGTGAAATAGTGCGTTACCGTATTTTCGGTCTGCACTGAACCCTGATATGCCGTTGCGCTGGTTTGCGCTACCTTCGCCCAGGTATTGAAGGAGTCCGGATAAAACGCCTCGACACCAAAATCATCAGCAGGCTCATCCTGCCGCTGTCGGATAGTCACGCGTTTATCAAGTTCGCCCGGATCGGGTAGCAGGTAAGTTGCGCTGGTCTGGCTCTGTCTGAGTTTCATAATGGAATGTACCTGTAAGGACCTACCAACCAGTTGAAGCTAAGCGGCAGCTCAAGCTTTTCCACCTCAGACACCGTTGAGCGGTTTTCGTATAAGTGGGTAACCAGCAGCAGCATCCCCATTTTTATATCGTCAGGCAGGTGCAGGCCATCAGCATCGGACTCCGGAATATTTTCATCAGGCCCATACAGTTTTCGGTTCAGGAACGTTTCTGTCCGGGTTTGTACCGCCCTGGCCAGCAAATCCAGCAACGCATCTTCATCGGTAAAATCGGCATCCAGCCGGAGCTGTCCTTTGATTTCTTCAGGCGTCAGCAACATAAATCCTCCGGTGCCCGCCGGATGACGGGCACAAAAAAACCGCTAACGCGGCATGAATGTTATTTGCTGGTCCAGCAGTCAGCTGCTGGCGCTGCCCTTGCCCACCAGCGCCTTGATTGCAGAGGTATCTTCAAGAATGCAGTCAAAGCGGTGGAATGCCAGGAAGCCGGTCTGGTCGAACTCGGCGTAACGTTCAACCAGGCGTTTCAGGATCATGTACTGCACGCGGCGGATAATGAAACGGTTAAAATCACCACAGAACATGAATTTTTTACCGGCGCCGATATCGTCGATCTCCTGGTCGATAATATACGGCACATTCAGAACGGAGGCTGGAGCCACGCCGACAATATCCGGCAGCCAGAGCGGGCGCCCCTGCCCGTCTTCCATTCCGCTGATAAGTTTCAGCGTATTATCGTTAAAGGCCAGACGGAACTTTGGCCCGCGGCGGTAAGCCGGATCAATGCTGTGTTTCAGCGACAAAATTTCCTGCCACTTCACCGCTGATGCAGAGGCAGTCGCGGTAGTGCCAGTGACAGATGCTGCCAGGCCTTGCGGCTGCTTCGGTGTGCCGGTTCCGGTCCCCTGAATCAGATAGCGAGCTTCGCCGCGACCGATGCGCTCCGCAATGCGGCGGGAGAGATACGCCTCCATATCAATGGCGCTGTCCTGCAGCAGCTCGTTAGACACGCGAATGATTTTGGAGGTCATTTTTAACGCGCCCAGGCTGTCCATACCAAAATCGGTATCTTCTTCCCCCGCCTCTTCATTTTCCCCCAGGAGTACCCCCACCTCGTTGGTACCGTCAGCCGTGGCCCACTCCATAGTTCGCCCGTCTGAAGTCGTCAGAATTTGCGCCACCCCGGCAATACCGCCGTAAGCTTTCATCTGCTCGACAACCTTCGCCAGGAAGGTATCCGGCACGGTATAGCCGCCTTTTTCATCCGGCGCCACACCCTGCGCGCGCAGCTCACGCAGTGCTTTGCGCTCTTCAGCGGTCAGTTCGCTGGCGCCGTGGCGCATCCATTTATCAAAAATATGGCCGCGCTGCTCTTCAGGCTGAGTGCCTTCTTTGCCTTCCATTTGCTGGCGCTGCTCTTCCTGCTGGTCATCAACATAGGTCTGATCCTGGCGGCGAAGCTCTTCTTCACGGGCAATACGCTCGTCCAGCGCCTCCAGTTCGCCTTTCGCTTTATTCCATTCGGTACGCTGCTCTTCGGTCCATGCGTTATCGCCAATCTTTTCATTCAGCGCGCGCATATCGGTCGCGATAGTGTTACGTTTTTGCTTCAGTTCGTGCAGTTTCATCGTTTTTCCTTACGCATTAAGAAGGGTCAGCAGGCGCTCACGCGCCATTCGTTGGTTAATGGCGTTCTTTAGCGCGCCGCTGTCTCGCGCTTCCTGCCAGGCTTTCATGGATCGGACACCGGAATCAGCCTCCTGATAAGCCGGATATGTCACCGGACTTACATCGTAGAGGCGTGAAAATTTCGTTATTTCACGGATAACAATCCCCTCTTCGTCTTCGTACCAATGCTCACCATTCCGGGCGACATTAAAGGCAAACGAAGACTGGTTGATATCGCCGCGTATCATCGGCGCGATAACCAGATCCCGAATAGTTTGGGTATCCGGAGCCGTGATGTTGTACTGCAATCCGCGCTCATCCACGCTGAGCGCCAGGGTGCCTGAGGTACTACGGCCCAGGATAAAATTCGGGTCATGGTTAAAGAGGCCGCGAACATCATTGGTCAGCACGTCATCAAATGCGCCGGGTTTGATTATTTCGCGAAACCCCCATAGCGGTTCCGAACGGGAGTTAAACACAGAGCCATAGCCAATAATTCGCGTAGGCTGATCGCTTTGTTGTTCTGCCCGAACCTCACCGCTGTAGCATCGCAGCTCGCGATCACTCATCGGTTTTGTCCTCTTTTTTTGTCACGTTTTTATCCGGATTAGCGGCATTGACGCTAACCAGCATTTCATCAAGGCCGTCTTTCGGGTTCATATCTTCAAAGGCCCGCGCCTCGTTTCGACTCATCCAGCCGTCAGTGATGGCGTAATGATAAAACTCAGCACGCTCTTTCCCGGTACCGCGGAGCAGGCCAGCGAGGTTAAAGCGAACGTAATAACCCGCCTGCCGTTCCACCCGCGTAAACAATCGGCGATTAAGCTCCTGCTCCCAGTTCGTCACCCAGGGCATCATCGTGTAGCGCACAAACTGAATGGCCTGCTCTGAAATATTTGAGAAGGTGGCTTTATCCAGATCGTTAATCATGTGGGCGGGAACGTTGAAGATGCCCGCTATCATTGAGCGGTTCAGTTTCATCATGTCGATTATCTGCGCATCGACCGGTGAAACCGTCAGGGCCTGGTAATCGAGCTGCGCAGGCAGCAGCATAGTTTTATTTTCCTGCTGCCGGAGTGCCGCAGTGGCTTTTTGCCATTGCTTTTTTAGCCTGTCCCAACTGTTATCGTTAAGTTCATTTTTGACAGAGACAATCCCGGCGGGCCGGGCGTTTCCATTGAAGAAACTGGAGGTATATTTCTGCCCGCTCATGCCCATACCTATTGTTTCGGCATGCTGCATAATCGGGCTTAGCCCCATTTTCTGATCGTTGCCCAGGGCGCACAGGTGGATCATGTCATCCGGACTAATCGCAAAGCTGCCGGCATCGTTATAAACCCCGTAGGTATACCGGCCGCCTGTATTTAACAGCGTGGTTTCCCAGGGCATGCAGGCATCCAGCCGGGTAACCTCTCCCCGACGGCTACGGATAACCCGCGTGTAGCCATTCCCCCAGCCGAGCACATGGCGCTGTTTTAGCTCGCGCCATTTATAGCTGGTCTGCCACTCGTTGGGCTCATCATGCACCAGGTAGAAAACGGGATGATCACGGGCTGCTGACACCTTTTTCCCTTCACGCCGCATAACATGCAGGGGCATTTGTGCAACGCTGGAAGAGATAACGTAAATACAGGAGTAAACTGCCGCCAGTTTCATCGCTGTTTTGGGATTAACCAGCACATCGCTTTGAAAAATAACGTCGTTTTCAGCTGACTCAACCGTCAACGGCACAGCCGGATTTTCCAGCGAATGACTTCTGAAAAGGGCATTAAAAAACATGTTTTGTCCTCCATGCCGCGAATAAAGCCCAGACCAGCAGCCCTGAGCCTCCGGACATCAGCGCAACAGCGGTGCCATACCTCAGATAAATACCGGCCACCAGCGCGCCAAAGCCTGCCAGCCCGGCAACATCGATAATAAGTGATTTCACAGGATTAACAGGTCCTCATCAGGATCCAGATTAGAAAGGAAGTCTTTCGGTTCATTCAGCATCGCGCGACCAACAGCCATCATCAGCCCCACCGCACCATCGATTTTGTTTTCGGCGCCCTCCTTCACCGGACGGACAATATCGTCACTGCCAGGAGGATTACGGCCAACCACATTTGAAATACACCAGGAAAGGATCGCGTTTCCGTCATGATGAAAACGACCAGCCGCCATCGCCGCTTCAATCTCGCGCATCGGATCGCTCATGTTGGTGTAGTTCTGCGTGATAGTGACAGGCTCCAGCCCCTCATCCATCAGCAAATGAGAGACAGATGTGGCGCCGTAGGGGTCGACAGGGCATGACGCTATTTTTATGGTTTCCCGGAGCTTCAGAATCGACTCAAAAATCAGCCGATAATCCACCTCCGCGCCATCAGTGGGTATTAACAAGCCCTGATTAACGAAGGTTTGATAACGACTGGCGGTACTTTTAAGTGCCGGTTCAGTGGAAAAAACCGTTTCTTCCGGTACCCAGAACATCGGGCCAACACAATAAAAATGTTTCAGCCCGTTTATTTCACGACAAAAGACCGGAATAACGGCGTTTAGGTCCAGCTTTGACGCAAGGTCAATGCCCAGATAGCATTCATCCCCGGCAAAATCCTCAAGCTTTAGCGACTTATCCGCTGCAGCAAACCATTTCTGCAGGTTGTAATACGCCGCTTTAGCACTCACCCATTTATTGAAGTGCTTTGTCAGAATTTTGTTGGTCTGGCTCGGCGTGGAGATGGCAAGCAGTTGTTTCGCGCGAAGGAACCCTTCGTTTATCGAAACACCATAGTTAGGGTTGGCCTTAATCAGCGCTTCCGGCTGCGTCCAGTCGTCACCATCATCAAGGGTGAAGATAATCCCGAATATATGGTCATTTTCCTCACCCTCGCGAATACGCCCAAGAATTTCCACGACCTGTGAGCGCTTTTCGTAGCAGGGAGATGAAATGTCAAAGCCTGCAGTCGTGATGATGAGCGTCATGGGTTGCTCGCGAGCCCCCATGCCTGTCGTCATCGTGGTATAGAGCGCATCGGTAGAATGCTCGTGGTACTCATCAATGATTGCGCAGGATGGAGAATCGCCATCGCCGGGATCGCCGATAACCGGGGCAAACACGGAACCATCAGGGCGGGTCATTTTTTTGGCCCACGGCTTTATCGAAAACTTATGCCGCAGTGCCGGCAGCTTTTTCACCATCTGCAAGGCAGGAGAAAAAACTTTCCAGGCTTGTTTCTCGGTCGTGGCACCGCAGTACACCTCTGCGCCATGCTCGCCGTCAGCGCAAAACATGTAATTACCCACGGCGGCCGCAATGGCAGACTTACCGTTTTTCCTCGGCACCTCGATATAAATTTCAGTAAACCGGCGGAGGCCGTTATCTTTCCTTACCCAGCCGAACGGGACGCCAAGAGAAAATTTCTGCCACGGCTCGAACGTGATCCGCAACTTCCGGCGAGCCCATTCGCCAGCGGTATGCGGCATCTTTTGAGAAAAACGTAAAAAGCGCTCGGCCTTGCTTTTGTCAAACCGGTACGGCCACTTAGGGTCTTTTGCCCTGTCCAGGTCATCCAGATGACGCTGGCAAGCCTGCTTCGCTAACTGACACGCCAGAATTTTCCCACTCACGACTTCGCGCGCGTACTGGTTCGCTGCGTTGACATTGGGGTAAGTAGCCATTAGACAAACTCATCAAATTCATTCCCTTCATCGTACGGGTCGTTTCCGCCGCTGGTCATGCGAATGCGGCTTAATGGATCCAGGCCCAGGAGGGAACCCAGGCGGGCAATCTGGGAAACAGAATCATTTCTGACGTTAACGGCAGGATGTTTTTTATCTCCGCCCATTTCACTGGATACCGTTAACCCGTCCTTTGCGATAACTTTTTCGGCTTCGATCATCAGGTGAAACGCGTTGCAATAGGCCATGAGGATCGGCGCGTCCTCAAGCTCAAAAATACCGCGGTCGATTAAAATTTTGCTTTGCGTTTTCCAGAGTTTAATTGCAACATCACCCATCAACTCCGGCGGTGGCGCAATCCTCGCCATCTTGCTTTTTTGTCCAGCGGGCAAATGCGGTTTACGTCCCCCACCTGAAGAACGAACAATTCCACCCATAAATACCCTCTGTTCAATAGGCCAAACCTTCCGGGAAAAAGTTTCTTATTTTTGGCGTGTAAAAATTCAACGGGGCGGGCAGTCCGGAAGGGCAAAGGCGCCAGAGATTTACCCTCCCCCCCGCCTGCCTGACAGCCTCTCTCGCGCCGTCTTCACCCGGTGGCATGGGGTGCACAGGCTTTCAAGGTTGTCGTCGCTGTCGCTGCCACCGTTCGCTTTAGCGACTATGTGGTCAACGGCGGTTGCTTCGGTTATCGCCCCGCGCCGTAGGCAGTTCTGGCACAACCCCTTATCCCTTTTCAGAATGCGAAGCCGTGCCTTGTCCCACCAGGTACCGTAACCGCGCTGGTGTCGTGTCTGACCTGGCTTGTATTGCTTCCAGCCATCCCCTTTGTGCTCGTCACAAAATCCGCTACGGTCGATTGTGGTGTTTTTGCAGCCTCGCTTTCTGCAGGCTTTTGGCGTTCTCGGCGGCATGGCTACTTCCTCCTGAATGCATAGCTGCCGATACCGTCCCGGCCCAACATGCTCTCGCAACGATTGTGCTCCACCATCCGGAACCCTTGTTCCGCGAACCACCGTACAATCCCGTCGTGCGTCCAGTACCAGATATGCTCGTCTTTGCGGTAGTGGCGTGACGCGAGAATGTGCTCAGCGCCTTCAAAGATGGGAAGGGAGACGAAAACAGACTCCGTGGCCTGACCTACTGCGCGAGCCGGATCGTCGATATGCTCCAGCACATCCCACATCGTGAGCGCCCGCCAGCGATCCGCATACAGATCGGCAAAGGCGTTGCGCTCATGCAGCCAGGCCACACCTGCGGGATTAACATCGAACCCCAGCGCGCCGGGGTAGCTGTTTACGAACTGCCCTGAGCCGATCCCGACATCGAGCACCGGCCCTTGATAGTGACGCGAAACAAGCTGAATACGTGCGGCGGTAAGTTGTACGCCCATCGGCGTATCGGCCATCGCCTGATAGCGTGCGAAGTAATCAGGGTTGTACGGTCGTGATGCTGGCACCGGGTAACGGCCCATGCCTAACTCGGGCAGCCAGACCAGGCCAGCCGCTAATTCATCATTGAACGATTTCATTTAGCCAGCCTTTGATTTTTTTGTTAAACCCGGAAATGTGCTTGCTGCAGTCGTGAACCATGCTGGCACACATGCAATATTCGTCCGGTTGTGCCCAGCCCACACGGGATAAATCCATACCGGGATCGGTAACGATGTGCGGCGCATTATGCGCACCACAGCCACCCTGAATGATGAATACGGGCGTTTGGTAGCAGATGGCCACCGGCAGTGCCCAGCCGACACCCGAGACAACCACCGCGGCATGTTCCACCAGCGCCAGCGTCTGAGTTAACGAGAGTTCGCCAGCGTGCAGGTACAGATCGGCTTCAGGGGTTTCGCCCACCAGCCATTCTTCCCCGGCTTCCAGATCGGCCAGGCTTACAACGTAAAAGTTTTTACGCAGCTTTCGCGCAGCAGCAGCAATGTACTTCGGGTCAGGGTTACGGGCGGGGTTGGCCCATTCCTTACGAACCGTTGCAGGGCGTATCACTGCGATCGGCTTATCGGCTTTTACCGGTGATTCACCAAACGTTGGCAGGTCAAAGATCGTTGCCACCCTGCCAAACTGCCAGGTCATCGCATCGATAATAGAGCCACGTTTAAGCTCCTCAGGACCGTAGAAGA
>NZ_DASYBS010000067.1:0-8991 GCF_036500665.1 Cedecea sp. | reverse complement strand
CGGCAGCGGGCAAAAGGTCGCCGTGGGCAGGATCCGGAACGGACCGCCCCTTAACGGGTTTCACAAACATTTATTTTTCCAGGCAGGTTTCAGGGAAAGGTTAATTCGGTGTGATGCTCAATACGCCCGTCTGGCCCGTCTCCCGGGTCGATAAAATCAACATCGATACTGAGCGTTTTCAGGTCGTCCAGGGCGTTAAGATCGTCCTGCTGCCGCGTGTCTTCCTCTGTAATTTCGTACTTCACAGTAAAATCAAACTGGTAATAAAGCTCGCACCGGGTCATATCCAGCAGCATACCGCCGGCATAAACAATCTCGTGGGCATTTGGATCCGGTTCCCACCCGAGCAACGCCTTCCACACTTCGGCCCGAACATCGTGGACAGCATCAAAGGATGCCCACTGCCCCTTTTCGTCGCGCTCATTACTCAGCACCACGATAACGGAAAACCCCTCTGTCAGGTCTTGCCAGTAGTCAGTCTGGGAGCATTGTTCCCCTGTTTGATCCTCCGCCGGTACCACATAGGCGGCGGGAAGCTTCAGTTTTCCGGCATCTGGTATCGCCTTAAACTGCGCGGCACCACCCACCCGATTTTCAAAGCGCAGGCATCGGGCGCGCAGTGCGGCCACAATCGGCGTCAGTTTCATTTCTTTTTCCTTCTCTGTGGACGCAGGGACTTGCGCAGCTCACGCGACAGCACATATCGGGTCCAGCTGCGACGACGCTCCAGCACCCCGGCCATGTAGTTATTACGCGGAGCGATTTTCCAGCCACTGCCGCCGGACGCACCGCGATGATGGCCTTTTTTACGCTTAGCCCCACGACGCACACCGTAGAACAGAAACGCAGGGTAAAACGCCCCGTTGATATGGCGGTTCCCTTCCCCGTTTTTCTGGTTAGGTGCAATCGTCACCATCAACCCTGCACGGCGCTTTGACGCGCGGGGCACGTAATAGCCAATTGAGCGGGCCAGCTTGCCCGTGCGGTAAGCCGGGTTTTCTCCCGGAGCAGAGCGCCCGCGACGCATGACCAGCCGGCGGGCATCCCGCATATGTACCTGACCAAGGGTGACAAACGCACGGCGCAT
This sequence comes from Cedecea sp., assembly GCF_036500665.1. NCBI lineage: Bacteria > Pseudomonadati > Pseudomonadota > Gammaproteobacteria > Enterobacterales > Enterobacteriaceae > Cedecea > Cedecea sp. The sequence goes on along the minus strand of NZ_DASYBS010000067.1, from coordinate 7,904 downwards.
ACGGGCGCGATTGAAAACCAGCTCTTTCGGCTGTTCAAAATCAACGTGTAAAAACGCTTTGTTCTGCATAACTGGCCCCTCGATCCGTACCAAGCTCCTCACATTCGAGCAACAGATAGCGGCGCTTGCTGTTCAGGTCACGCACGCGACGAATGCGGTATATCTGCCCGTCACAGAAAACCTCGTGATCGGCAGTAATCTTTCTTCGCCAACGGATCGTGAAATAATGCGTTACTGTGTTTTCCGTCTGCACCGAACCCTGATACGCCGTTGCGCTGGTTTGCGCCACCTTTGCCCAGGTATCAAACGACTCCGGATAAGACGGCTCGACGCCAAAATCATCACTGGGCTGATCTACCCTGCGGCGGATGGTGATGCGCTGATCCAGTTCGCCGGGGTCAGGCAGCAGATAGGTCGCACTGGTCTGGCTCTGCCTGAGTTTCATAGCGGGATATACCGATAAGGGCCAACAAGCCAGTTAAAGCTCATTGGCAATTCAGCCATCTCCACTTCCGATGACGTAGAACGGTTCTCATAGAAATGAGTAACCAGCAGCATCATACCTAACCTGATATCGTCGGGCAGATTGAGCCCATCCGGGTCGGTGTCAGGGATGCCTGCATCAGGTGCGTATAATTTTCGGTTCAGAAACGTTTCTGTCCGGGTTTGTACTGCCCTGGCCAGCAAATCCAGCAACGCATCTTCATCGGTAAAATCGGCATCCAGCCGGAGCTGTCCTTTGATTTCTTCAGGCGTCAGCAACATAAATCCTCCGGTGCCCGCCGGATGACGGGCACAAAAAAACCGCTGGCGCGGCATGAGTGTTATTTGCTGGTCTGGCTGTCAGCTGCTGGCGCTGCCCTTGCCCACCAGCGCCTTGATTGCAGAGGTATCTTCAAGAATGCAGTCAAAGCGGTGGAAAGCCAGGAAGCCGGTCTGATCGAACTCGGCGTAACGTTCCACCAGGCGTTTCAGGATCATGTATTTCACGCGGCGGATAATGAAACGGTCAAAATCCCCGCAGAACATGAATTTTTTGCCCGCACCGATATCGTCGATTTCCTGGTCGATAACATACGGAACATTCAGCACAGAGGCTGGCGCCACGCCAACGATATCCGGCAACCAGAGCGGGCGCCCCTGCCCGTCTTCCATTTCGCTGATAAGTTTCAGGGTATTATCGTTAAAGGCCAGCCGGAACTTTGGTCCGCGGCGGTAAGCTGGATCAATGCTGTGTTTGAGCGCCAGAATCTCCTGCCATTTCACCGCCGTTGCAGCGGCTGTCTGGGTGGTCCCGGTCACAGATACGGCCAGGCCTTTCGGCTGCTTCGGCGTACCCGCGCCGGTGCCCTGAATAAGATAGCGCGCTTCACCGCGCCCGATGCGCTCCGCGATACGGCGGGCAAGATAGGCTTCCAAGTCGATCGCGCTGTCCTGTAGCAGTTCGTTAGATACGCGAATGATTTTAGAGGTCATTTTCAGCGCACCAAGGCTGTCCATCCCAAACTCGGTATCTTCTTCGCCAGCCTCTTCGTTCTCGCCCAGGAGCACACCCACTTCATTCGTACCATCCGCAGTGGCCCATTCCATCGTGCGACCGTCAGATGTTGTCAGGATTTGCGCTACACCAGCAATGCCGCCATAAGCTTTCATCTGCTCAACGACTTTTGCCAGGAAAGTCTCTGGCACGGTGTAACCGCCTTTTTCATCCGGCGCCACGCCCTGAGCACGCAGTTCACGCAACGCCTTGCGCTCTTCCGAACTCAGTTCAGCCGCGCCGTGGCGCATCCATTTATCAAAAATCTGTCCACGCTGTTCGTCCGGTTTTTTACCGTTATCCTTATCCAGATTGTCGCGCTGTTCATCGCTTTTATCATCGATGTATTTCTGATCCATATCGCGCAACTCTTCTTCGCGGGCTATACGCTCATCCAGCCCTTCCAGCTCAGATTTAGCCTTATTCCATTCAGTGCGCTGTTCATCAGTCCAGGCGTTATCGCCAATCTTTTCATTCAGCGCGCGCATGTCGGTCGCGATAGTGTTACGTTTTTGCTTCAGTTCGTGCAGTTTCATCGTTTTTCCTTACGCATTAAGAAGGGTCAGCAGGCGCTCACGCGCCATTCGTTGGTTAATGGCGCTCTTTAGCGCGCCGCTGTCTCGCGCTTCCTGCCAGGCTTTCATGGATCGGACACCGGAATCAGCCTCCTGATAAGCCGGATATGTCACCGGACTTACGTCGTAGAGGCGAGAGAACCGGGAAATTTCCCGGATAACAATGCCCTCCTCATCTTCGTACCAGCCCTCTCCGTCCCGGGCGACCTGGAACGCAAACGAGGATTGGGTAATATCGCCGCGCACCATCGGCGCAATAACCAGATCGCGAATAGTTTGTGTGTCCGGCGCGATAATGTTGTATTGCAACCCTCGCTCGTCAACACTCAGCGCAAGCGTTCCCGAGGTGCTACGTCCGAGGATAAAGTTAGGATCATGGTTGAACAGGCCGCGCACATCGTCGCCCAGCACATCATCAAACGCGCCTGGCTTGATAATCTCGCGGAACCCCCATAGCGGTTCAGACCGGGAGTTAAACACCGAGCCATAACCGATGATTCTCGTCGGCTGGTCGCTCAGCATCTCGGCCCGCACTTCACCGCTGTAGCACCGCATCTCGCGATCACTCATCGGTTTTATCCTTTTTGGTTTTGTTGTCAGAAAAGTCTTTTGCCGGATTGGCCGCATTGACGCTAACCAGCATTTCATCAAGACCGTCTACCGGGTTCATATCTTCAAAGGCGCGGGCTTCGTTACGACTCATCCAGCCGTCAGTGATAGCAAAATGATAGAACTCGGCGCGCTCTTTCCCGGTGCCACGCAGCAGGCCGGCGAGATTAAAACGGACGTAATAACCCGCCTGCCGCTCTGCCCGGGTAAACAATCGGCGATTAAGCTCCTGCTCCCAGTTCGTCACCCACGGCATCATGGTGTAGCGCACGAACTGAATGGCCTGCTCAGAGATATTGGAGAAGGTGGCTTTATCCAGATCGTTAATCATGTGGGCCGGAACGTTGAAGATGCCCGCTATCATTGAGCGGTTCAGCTTCATCATGTCGATGATCTGCGCATCGACCGGTGAAACCGTCAGGGCCTGGTAATCGAGCTGCGCAGGCAGCAGCATGGTTTTATTTTCCTGCTGCCGGAGTGCCGCAGTGGCTTTTTGCCATTGCTTTTTCAGTCTCTCCCAGCTGTTGTCGTTAAGTTCATTTTTGACAGAGATAATCCCGGCAGGCCGGGCGTTCCCATTGAAGAAACTGGCGGTGTATTTCTGGCCGCTCATACCCATGCCTATTGTTTCGGCATGCTGCATAATTGGGCTTAGCCCCATCTTCTGGTTATGCCCCAGTGCCCGGATATGGATCATGTCGTCAGGGCTGATAGCAAAAGAGCCCTCTTCGTTGTACATGCCGTAGGTGTAGCGCCCGCCGGTATTCAGCAGGGTCGTTTCCCAGGGCATGCAGGCATCCAGCCGGGTAACCTCTCCCCGACGGCTACGAATAACCCGCGTGTAGCCATTCCCCCAGCCGAGCACATGCCGCTGTTTAAGCTCGCGCCATTTATAGCTGGTCTGCCACTCATTAGGCTCATCATGCACCAGGTAGAAAACGGGATGGTCACGGGCGGCCGCCACCTTTTTCCCTTCACTCCGCATAACATGCAGGGGCATTTGCGCCACACTGGAAGAGATGACGTAAATACAGGCGTAAACCGCTGCCAGCTTCATCGCTGTTCTGGGGTTAACCAGCACGTCACTTTGAAAAATACCGTCACTGTCAGCGGCCTCAGCAGTTAACGGTACGGCTGGATTTTCCAGCGAATGACTTCTGAAAAGGGCATCAAGAAACATGTTTTGTCCTCCATGCCGCGAATAAGGCCCAGACCAGCAGCCCTGAGCCGCCGGACATCAGCGCAACGGCGGTGCCATACCTCAGATAAATACCGGCCACCAGCGCGCCAAAGCCTGCCAGCCCGGCAACATCGATAATGAGTGATTTCACAGGATTAACAGGTCCTCATCAGGATCCAGATTAGAAAGGAAGTCTTTCGGTTCATTCAGCATCGCGCGGCCAACACCCATCATCATGCTCACCGCCCCATCTATCTTGTTGCCACCCCCTTCTTTCACCGGGCGAACGACATCATCGCTGCCCGGAAGGTACTTCCCGACCACGTTAGAAACACACCAGTTCATCAGCGGATTACCGTCATGATGAAAACGCCCGGCCGCAATTGCCGCTTCGATTTCACGCATCGGATCGCTCATATTGGTGTAGTTCTGGGTGATGGTTATGGGCTCCAGGCCTTCATCCAGCAGCATGTGGGAAATGCTGGTCGCCCCGTAGGGGTCAATCGGGCATGTCGCTATCTTCACCGATTCACGCAGTTGGAGGATGGACTCAAAAATGATGCGGTAATCCACCTCTGCACCGTCGGTGGGCACCAGAACCCCCTGATTGACGAATGACTGATAACGTTCTGCCGTTGTTTTCAGCGCCGGGTCGGTGGAATACACCGTATCCTCGGGCACCCAGAACATCGGGCCGACACAGTAAAAATGGCTAAGTCCGTTAATTTCTCGCCTGAAGATCGGCGCAACGGCGTTGAGGTCCAGCTTGGATGCCAGGTCAATCCCCAGGTAGCACTCCTCCCCGGCAAAATCTGACAGCTTCAGCGTTTTATCTGCTGCTGCCATCCACTTCTGCAGGTTGTAGAAGGCGGCTTTCGAACTGACCCACTTGTTAAAGTGTTTGGTGAGGATCTTGTTGGTCTGGCCGGGTGTGGACATGGCCAGCAACTGCTTAGCCCTGAGGAAGCTTTTCTTTATCGACACACCGTAGTTTGGGTTGGCTTTTATCAGCGCTTCCGGCTTTGTCCAGTCGTCGTCATCATCAAGGGTATAGATGATGCAAAATATGGCCTCGTTCTCGCCTCCTTCCCTGATGCGCTCCAGTATTTCAACCACCTGAGCACGCTTCTCGTAACAGGGAGACGAAATGTCATACCCTGCGGTGGTTATGATAAGCGTTACAGGCTGCTCACGCGCGCCCATACCCGTTGTCATCGTGGTATAGAGCGCATCGGTATCATGCTCATGATACTCATCTATAATTGCGCAGGACGGTGAGTCACCATCCCCCGGGTCACCGATGACAGGTGCAAATACGGAACCATCCGGGCGGGTCATCCGTTTAGCCCAGGGCTTAATACTGAACTTCTGTCGCAAAGACGGAAGCTTTTTCACCATCGCCAGCGCCGGCGCAAACACCTTCCACGCCTGCTTCTCCGTCGTGGCGCCGCAGTAGACTTCCGCGGCATACTCGCCATCGGCGCAAAACATATAATTGCCGATCGCCGCCGCTATCGCGGATTTACCGTTTTTACGCGGTACTTCGATGTAAATTTCAGTAAAGCGGCGAAAACCGGTGTCTTTGCGTACCCAGCCAAACGGAACGCCCAGGGAGAATTTTTGCCAGGGCTCAAACGCTATCCTGAGCTTCCGCCGCGCCCACTCCCCGGAGGTGTGGGGCATCTTCTGAGAAAAACGTAAAAAACGTTCAGCCTTATTCTTATCGAAACGATAGGGCCAGTTCGGATCCTTCGCGCGTTCGAGATCATCCAGGTGACGCTGACAGGAAAGAATGGTTAACCGACATGCCAGAATCTTCCCGTTCACGACGTCCCGCGCATACTGGTTCGCCGCATTGACGTTCGGATATGTAGCCATCAATCAAACTCATCGAATTCATTCCCTGCATCGTCCGGGTCATTCTTACCGCTGGTCATGCGTAGTCGGCTCAGTGGGTCAAGTCCGAGAAGCGAACCCAGGCGGGCAACCTGAGAAACAGCGTCATTTCTGACGTTAATAGCGGGGTGTTTCTTCTCCCCACCCATCTCACCGGAGACGGTCAGCCCCTCCTTTGCGATAACTTTTTCTGCTTCAATCATCAGATGAAACGCATTGCAGTACGCGAGAAGGAGCGGCGCATCCTCGACCCCGAACACACCCCGCTCAATTAAAATTTTGCTCTGTGTTTTCCATAGCCGGATCGCCACATCCCCCATCAACTCAGGGGGAGGCGCAATTCTGGTCAGTTTGCTGGTTTGCCCTGTGGATAAATTTCGCTTACGGCCAGCACCGGAAGATCGAACAATACCACCCATTAAAACCTCCAGTTCAATAGGCGAAACCTTCCGGAAAAAAGTTTCTTATTTTTGGCGTGTAAAAATTCAACGGGGCGGGCAGTCCGGAAGGGCAAAGGTGCCAGAGATTTACCCTCCCCCCCGGCTGCCTGTCAGCCTCTCTCGCGCCGTCTTCACGCGGTGACAGGGGATGCACAGGCTTTCGAGGTTGTCGTCGCTGTCGCTGCCACCGTTCGCTTTAGCGACGATGTGGTCAACGGCGGCCGCCTCTGTTATCGCCCCGCGGCGTAAGCAGTTCTGGCACAACCCCTTATCTCTTTTCAGAATGCGAAGCCGTGCCTTGTCCCACCCGGTACCGTAACCGCGCTGGTGTCGTGTCTGACCTGGCTTGTATTGCTTCCAGCCGTCTCCTTTGTGCTCGTCACAAAAGCCGCTGCGGTCGATGGTGGTGTTTTTGCAGCAGGCTTTAGGCGTTCTGGGTGGCATGGCTACGTCCTCCTGAATGCATAGCTGCCGATACCGTCCCGGCCCAGCATGCTCTCGCAGCGATTGTGCTCCACCATCCGGAACCCTTGTTCCGCGAACCACCGTACAATCCCGTCGTGCGTCCAGTACCAGATATGCTCGTCTTTGCGGTAGTGGCGTGACGCAAGAATATGCTCAGCGCCTTCAAAGATGGGAAGGGAGACGAAAACAAACTCCGTGGCCTGCTCTACTGCACGAGCCGGATCGTCGATATGCTCCAGCACATCCCACATCGTGAGCGCCCGCCAGCGATTCGCATACAGATCGGCAAAGGCGTTGCGCTCATGCAGCCAGGCCACACCCGCGGGATTAACATCGAACCCCAGCGCGCCGGGGTAGCTGCTTACGAACTGCCCTGAGCCGATCCCGACATCGAGCACCGGCCCTTGATAGTGACGCGCAACAAGCTGAATACGTGCGGCGGTAAGTTGTACGCCCATCGGCGTATCGGCCATCGCCTGATAGCGTGCGAAGTAATCAGGGTTGTACGGTCGTGATGCTGGCACCGGATAACGGCCCATGCCTAACTCGGGCAGCCAGACCAGGCCAGCCGCTAATTCATCATTGAACGATTTCATTTAGCCAGCCTTTGAATTTTTGGTTAAATCCGGAAATATGCTTGCTGCAGTCGTGAACCATGCTGGCGCACATGCAGTATTCGTCCGGTTGCGCCCAACCCACACGGGATAAATCCATGCCGGGATCGGTAACAATGTGTGGCGCATTGTGTGCACCGCAGCCACCCTGAATGATGAATACGGGTGTTTGGTAGCAAATGGCCGCCGGCAGTGCCCAGCCAACGCCCGAGACAACCACCGCGGCATGCTCCACCAGCGCCAGCATTTGAGTTAATGAGAGTTCGCCAGCGTGCAGGTACAGATCGGCTTCAGGCGTTTCGCCCACCAGCCATTCTTCCCCGGCTTCCAGATCGGCCAGGCTTACAACGTAGAAATGTTTACTCAGCTCTCGCGCAGCAGCAGCGATATACTTCGGGTCAGGGTTACGGGCGGGGTTGGCCCATTCCTTACGAACCGTTGCCGGGAGTATCACTGCGATCGGCTTATCGGCTTTTACCGGTGATTCACCAAACGTTGGCAGGTCAAAGATCGTTGCCACCCTGCCAAACTGCCAGGTCATCGCATCGATAATAGAGCCACGTTTAAGCTCCTCAGGACCGTAGAAGA
>NZ_DASYBS010000066.1:0-1786 GCF_036500665.1 Cedecea sp. | reverse complement strand
AGTGCTAACACGTTACTCTTCACGCCTCATTTACCTTCACAACCCGGGTATTAAGAGGCGTGAGTGTTTGCCCGGTGCTGCCGGTTGGCGTCATGCGCGGGATCGGTTGGCGGGTGTCGCTTTCTACCAGCGTTGATCTTTCCTCTTGTGCGTCAAACAGATAATCCTCCCCCCACTGGCGCAGGCCGACAATCACCGGGAACAGGGCTTGGCCCTTATCCGTGAGAATATATTCCTGATAGGCACTGCCGTCCGAGGCAGGGGCAATCTCCAGAATTCCGTGCGCCACCAGGGTGCGTAGCCGGGTGGAAAGAATATTCTTCGCCATCCCCAGCCCCTTTTGAAACTCACTGAAGCGGCGCACACCGTCGAAGGCGTCGCGCACAATCAACAGCGACCACCAGTCACCAATCACATCCAGCGTACGTGCCACCGGGCACTGTGCATCTTCCAGACTTTTACGTTTCATGGCTTTCCCTTCCTGCAGCGATATCTGGTTGCATTATAAAACCTCCGTGCGTAAAGTTCATTGGGTTTAATAATGAAACCACTTTGGAGTGAACGATGAGTGATAAAGCACTGGATCCGAACTGTACGTCACAGGGAGAGGTGCTGGGCCGGCTTCCCGCTTCGTTGGTGTTGTTGTTGGCGGGGGCAAGTGCTTTTAGCGTGGCGAATGTGTATTACGCTCAACCTTTGCTGGACGCCATTGCCCTGGATTTTCATATCAGCCTGGCGTCGGTGGGCATGGTGATCACCGTCACTCAGTTAGGCTGCGCATTGGCCTTGTTGCTGGTGGTGCCGTTGGGCGATCGGGTTAATCGCCATCGGCTGTTGGCGGTTCAGCAACTGCTGCTGATTACCGCACTTTGTGTAGTCGGTTGGGCGGACAGCAGCCCGTTATTACTGGTCGGTATGCTGCTGGTGGGATTACTGGGTACCGCCATGACCCAGGGATTGGTCGCCTTCGCCGCGACATTGGCAGCTCCTCATGAGCGTGGGCGAGTGGTGGGTGCTGCACAAGGAGGGGTGGTATTGGGATTGCTGCTGGCGCGAACGCTTTCTGGCGCACTGGCGGATATAGGGGGTTGGCGAGCCGTCTATTTTTTCTCTGCTGCGGTAACGTTGATTCTGCTACCGGTACTGGCGCGTTTGTTACCTGCACCATACGCGCCGCCGTCGACGCTCAGTTATCCAGCGTTGTTGCGATCAATGCTGACGTTGTTATGGCGTGATCGCACGTTGCAGATCCGCGGAATGCTGGCGCTTTTGATGTTTGCGGCATTCAGCATTTTCTGGAGTGCGCTGGTGCTGCCACTCAGCCAGGCCCCGTTTAGCTTTTCGCATTCGGTGATCGGTGCGTTTGGTCTGGTGGGCGCGGTGGGCGCGCTGGCAGCGGTGCGTGCCGGGCATCTGGCCGATCGCGGTTTAGGGCAGGTGGCGAGCGGTATTTGCCTGTTGCTATTGGTGGTGGCTTGGGTACCACTCAGCATGTTGGGTTACGGTGTAGGCTGGCTGATTATTGGCATTGTGTTGCTCGATCTGGCTGGTCAGGCCATTCACGTATTGAATCAGAGCCTGATTTTCAGTGCCCATCCGCAGGCTCACAGCCGATTGGTCGGTTGCTACATGTTGTTCTACGCCATTGGTAGTGGGCTGGGTGCCTTTGCCAGCACACATGCTTACGCCTGGGCTGGATGGAGTGGTGTGTGTTGGCTCGGTGCGAGCGTTAGCCTAAGTGCCTTGTTGTTCTGGCGACTGACATTGCGTGGTATGCCTGCCTCTG